>NZ_JAEKIW010000004.1 GCF_016757965.1 Archaeoglobus neptunius
TGTCGATCTCATCGTCAGAGTTGGGGAGATGGTCGAGAAAGAGGGTATAGTTGAGATGGACCTGAATCCCGTCTTCGTCTACGAGAATGGATGCGTTGTTGCGGATGCGAGGATTGCTGTTGGGGAGAGAAAGAGGTTTGATTACGTGATCCCTGATCTTGGCAATCTTTTCTACCCAAAAAGTGTTGCGGTAATTGGGGCCTCGAGGACCATAGGCAAGCCGGGCTTTAACATCGTGTGGAATCTGAAGCAGAACGGCTTCTCAGGGAAAATCTATCCGGTAAATCCAAATGCTGAAAAAATACTTGATCTGAATTGTTATCCGTCAATTCTTGATATTCCTGGAGATGTTGATGTGGCAATCATAGCTGTACCTGCAAAGATTGTTCCGGCAGTGATGAGGGAATGTGCGCAGAAAGGTGTTAAGGGTGTCGTGATTGTCAGCTCTGGGTTCAGTGAAGAGGGAGAGAAGGGAGCGGAGTACGAGAGAGAGGTTCTGGAGATAGCTAAAAAACATGGTATAAGGATATTCGGTCCCAACACCACAGGTGTGCTGAACACCGAAAACGGATTCATCACCTCATTCGCCCTTCAGCCAGTAATAAGGAAAGGTTCGATTGGGATAATCGCCCAGACAGGCCTGTTTCTTGGAATAATGATGGATATCGTTGCATCAAATCATCCGAGTATAGGATTTAGCAAAATCGTGGGGATGGGTAACAAGATAGATGTTGAGGATTATGAAGTTCTCGATTTTCTGCTCAGAGATTCTCAGACAGGTGTCGTTGGGATGTATGTGGAGGGAATAAAAAATGGAAGAGCCTTTTATGACGTTGCAAAAAACGCCTCCAAGCCGGTGGTGATTTTTAAGAGTGGCAGGACTGAGTATGGCAAGAAAGCTGCTATGAGTCATACAGCTTCGATAGCTGGAGATGATGATGTGTTTGATGCCGTCTGCAGGCAGGCAAATCTAACGAGGGTTTATAGTTTTGAGGAACTGTTCAATGTAACCAAAGCCTTCGCTCTTCAACCCCTGCCCAGGGGCGACAGGGTTGCGATAATCCACTACACCGGTTCAGGATGTGTGCAGGGTTCTGATGCGGCATACTTTGCCGGGCTGAAACTTGCCGAGTTTTCTAACGAAACTGTTGAGAGGATACTTGAGGTTACACCCGAATGGCACAACGTCAACAATCCCATTGATATCTGGCCGATGGTGGAATACTATGGTGCATACAAGGCTTATGAAACGGCGATTGAGGCTGTACTTGAGGATGATGGAGTGGATTCAGTGGTGGCCTGTGTCTGGGCAAGCAGAATAACACATGCAAACTTCCAGCCGGACTACAGGAAGCTTAAAAAGTATGGCAAGCCAGTTTATTTCACAGCAGAGGGGCCCAGGGATGTGGTTTTCGATCTGAAGAATGACTACGAGCTGAATGGAATTCCAGTATATCCCGACGTGATCACCGCCATAAACGTTCTCGGAAAAGTTACGAAATACGCTCGGAGAAAATCAGTTCAGTAGAATCCTTTTTTAATATTTACCATTTTCAGGATATCCCTTTTTGTCAGATGTTCCGAACCAAGCTTTACCCTTTCCTTGATCGTTTCGTATTTTCTTGTTTCGATCATAAATTATTACTGACCTGGAAACTTAAAAATTTTTTCATTAAATTCTATATAATTGTTGTAATAGTTATTGTTATCATTATGGTGAAAACGGTCTGTCACGGGATTCCATGCAATGTCTCAGTTTTGGGCTTTCTCAGTTGACTGGTGTGTAAAGAAAGGAGCGGACCCGGCGGGATTCGAACCCGCGACCTTGGGCTTAGGAGGCCCACGCCCTGTCCTGCTAGGCTACGGGTCCCTGATAGTAGTGCGGTAAAGGTATTATAAATCTTGCTCTAAAATGCTCCTGCGAAGAAGCCTATCAATCCAAATATCATTGCTAGCAGTGTAGTCTTTCTGTATTTGCGAATGGATCTCTTACTGCAGTCTTTGAGAAGTCTAATGGCCACATAGCAGAGGATTACATCAGTGACCATTACCGGAAATGCATACTTCACGTCAAGATAGTATTCCTTAATACCGAGGAACGGAATCGGACTGATCGAAACGGCCGAAATGTAAAATACACTTGAGATGACAGCCGCCCTCTTTTCTCCAAAAATCCTTGCAATACTCCTCACGTTTCTAAGTGCGTCCCCTTCAACATCTTCAATTCCCTTCATTATCTCTCTTCCAATCCCTGTCAGGAAGGCCATTGAAGAAAGCAGCGCTGCGCTTTCCGTAATGCTATCTGAAACAATTATGCTGCCGAAGAGAAATGGTGTGGCCATGGTAAAAGCGATGTAAATGTTTCCAGCAAAACCATACTCCTTGAGTTTCAGGTTGTAAAAATAGCCAGCAAATGTGACTATAACCGCAAAAAAGAATGCAAGTGGAGATACAAGCCAGGCAGCGAAGAATCCCAGAGGCATCATGATGATTCCGAGCTTCAGTGCAGTACTTCTATCAAGATCTCCCCTTACAAGCGGTCTGTCGGTGCGGTTGTTGGCCAGGTCAACGGCATAATCTGAGTAGTCGTTGAGGGCAAAACTCGATGCCTGGAGGAATAACGCTGTGAGATAGCCGTAAAATATTTTCCAGAAATTACCGTAAAAAGGATCAGACACAAATACGCCTATAACAACCCCAAATCCGTACATCAGGCCGTGTTCAAGCCTGAAGAGATCCCATATAGCTTTAAGGTATCGTTTGCAGGTAGGCATCCACACCTTTCTCGTAGATTACATTTCCCACAATAATCGTGTCTGCATATTTCAGCATTTCCATTGCCTTTCTCCCGGAATCTATTCCGCCTCCGTAGAACAGTCTTGAATTTGTTAGTGCACTCTTCACTTCTCTCACAAGCTCGGGATCTCCGTATGTACCGCTGTACTCAATGTAGATCACCGGCAGATTCAGCATTCTTTCACCGACAACAGCGTAGCATGCAGCGAGTTCTTTGCTGATACTGCAGTTGGCTTTGGTGACCATCCCAACGGCAGATTTTGGATTCAGCACGATATATCCTTCCATAACAACAGATTTGAGCGTATTGAGAAAATCTCCGAGATTTGAGTAGTGCATGTAAACCCACTTTGCGTGCTTCCCCGTAATCCACTCACCATCCATGGAGTTCAGTACGGTGGGAATGAATAGGTACTCTGCATCATATACCACGTTTGTGGGATCTGAGGGCTCCACAACAACTGGGAGCCCGTGATCGATGATCTTCTCTATCAGCTCCCTTGTCTTTTTATAGGTGACATTCTGGGTTCCGGAGATCATAACGGCATCAGTTCCACTGTCCACTACCGCCCTGATTATTTCGTCGGTGTTTTCTCTATCTGGATCGAGCTTGGTTATGTGCTTCCACTTTCTCCAGTCCATTGTACCTCCACACCACGTTTAAATAATAAATCTTTTGGGTTCAGAACTTCAGGCGTGGGTCTTTCTTTGCCGCCTCTCTAACGCAGAAAAACTCTCTACCAATTTTGCGAAGGTAAGGACATTTTTTGCCGGTGTATCCTACAATGCATAGCTCACAATCCTCCTTGTACACCCTTTTGAATCCGAGTTTTTCAGCCATTATTCTTATGTCCATCATAAATTTATTGAACGTTCACCTTAAAACTGTTGCGAGAAAATCTTTGATGGTTTTTGGGGATGGGAAATTTCTTGCACCAACTCTTTCAACGTTGTAGGCACCACAGAAATTTCCCAGCTTTAAACATACGTCAACGGGGTAATCCATAATGAAACCATAAATAAAACCTGCAGCGAATGCATCTCCAGCCCCAGTGGCGTCTACAACTTTGGCCTTGAAAGCATCTGCCCGATAGCTCTCACCTTTCCTGGTATAACAGACACTGCCAAGCCTGCCCTGTGTGACAATGAGATAGTCAACGTGTTTTAGAAGATCGACAACTTCCACATTCAGCATCGAAAATTCATCCGAGGATAAAATGAGCATGTGTGTGCTGTCGAGAAGAGGTTTGAGTGCCTCATACCCCAAATGCACGTATGGGAATCCTGGATTGAGGATTACAAATCCGTCAAATTTTTCGGCAGCTTCCCTCTGCAGACCAAAGCTTTTTTCCGATGGAAATGGGTCAAGGTACAGAAACTCACCCCCCTGAACTTTGACGAAAGGCTTTCCAGCAGCGTTTGGTTCAACAAAAAAAGTCCTTTCTCCATCTTTGTCAACAAAAACATGAACTCTTCCGGTTTTTCTGTCAGTGAATTTCGCAACAACCTCGGCGGCTGTATTCCTAATAAAGTACTCCGCATCCTCGTCTCTGCCCAGAGTTGTGTAGATCGAAGCTTTTATTCCAAGAGATGCAATATTGTGTGCCACATTGCATCCCGCACCTCCCGGTGATTTGCTGGTCTTTTTAATTACGGAGTGTCCTCCTCGGGTGGGATACCTGTCAATCATGTAGATGTAGTCGACCAGTGCCGGAGCGTAAGCTGAGAACACAGTATGGTTTCAACCCGGGTTTATTTAATGCTTTCATTGGAATTTTTTAAACCTTTTATCATAATAGAAACCGAAACTCTTAAATATTATAATGTCGGACAATTGATACCTGATTGAGGTACATTGGCGGACAGGTGGAGGCTCATGTTATCCACCATGTCCGCCAATAGAGGGCATCGCTTCCGGTGGAAATATGCCTCCGACCAGAAAGATAAGCATAAGGCTGACCGAGAAATATTACACGAAACTCGAGCTCCTCGTGGAGAGCGGGGAGTTCACGTCGGTTAGCGAAGCGATCAGGGAGGCAGTAAAGCTTCTGCTTGAAAAATATAGTGCCCAGCTTGAGAGTATTGCTAAAATGGATAGTTTCAGGTAGGAGGTAATGTGAATGAAGAGTATAGTTAGTAAGGCCCAGATGTTTTTGGAGCAGGAAAGGTTGAGCAGAGGAGAGGACGATATAAAGGACTTTGAAACGCCAAAGATCGTTGTTGTCGGCTGCGGTGGGAGTGGAAACAACACCGTTAACAGACTTTCAAACATGGGTGTTGAAAGTGCGATGACAGTTGCAATAAATACGGACAAGCAGCAGCTTTTGAGGACAAAGGCCGACAAGCGAGTTTTGATTGGCAGAAGTATAACAAGGGGTCTTGGTGCCGGCGGATATCCAGATATAGGGCGGAAAGCAGCGGAACTGGCAAGAAATGTACTCGAAGAGCTTCTCTGCGACTCGGATATGGTTTTTGTATGTGCAGGACTTGGTGGCGGTACCGGAACCGGTTCAGCGCCTGTTGTTGCTGATGTAGCCAAAAAACAGGGAGCGATAGTTATCGGCTTCGCCCAGATGCCGTTCAAGGTTGAAAGGGCCAGAATTCAAAAGGCGCTTGACGGTTTGGAGGAGATGAAGGAGGTCTGTGATACTGTCGTCGTTCTTGACAATAACAAACTTCTCGAATACTATCCAAATCTGCCAATTGATGCCGCCTTTAGTGTTATGGATCAGCTCATAGCCGAAACAATAAAGGGCATTTCTGACACGATAACAGTCCCATCCCTTGTTAACATCGACTTTGCGGATGTTAAGGCGATAATGGGTCATGGTGGAGTTGCAGTAATGCTGGTTGGCGAGGCAAAAGCTCAGGACAAGGCAAATGCAGTTGTCAGGGATTGCCTAACCCACCCACTGCTCGATGTTGATTACAGAGGTGCAACGGGCTCTCTTGTTCACATCTCGGGAGGGCACGATCTGACTCTAAAAGAGGCAGAGGAAATCATCCGGAACCTCACCTTTGAGATTGACGACTACGCCAACGTCATCTGGGGAGCAAGGATAGACAGGGAGTTTGAGGGATTCGTCAGGGTTGTTTCAATAATGACCGGGATAAAGGACAGGGACTTTGTCGGTTCACTAAACTATGACATCGTTCCGCAAAAGAAGAAAATCAGGGACTTCAGAGTTGAGGAGAACTTTACCAGACCGAATGGAAGGGTAAAGTCCAGCAAGGCTGCAGTACCGATAATAGATAGACTCTAATCCAACCACCTCCCATTTTTTTATGATAGTGGAGATTTCTGTTGTGCCGATTGGTGTTGGCGAATCCTTGAGCAGGTATATTGCTGTGGCAATACAGGTTTTAAGCAAAATGGGGTTGAAATTTGAACTGAACCCAATGGGTACGGTTTTTGAAGTAGGCGATTTTCAGAAACTGGCAGAGGTGCTTGAAGAAATTGACAGAAGTCTCTTTGAATCGGGATCTCCGAGAAACTACTTTGTCGTAAAAATCGATCACAGAAAGAAGGGCGGAAAAATGGAGGACAAGGTTAGGTCGGTAATTCAGAAAACGAAGTAGTTTTTAAGCATCAACTCAATTTTTTTCTGTGATCGTAAAGGTCGGTGGTAGCGTAGTGGGAAACCTTGAAGAAGTTTTTGAGGCTCTCGGCTTGACGGACAGGGTTTGTGTTCTGCCAGGAGGATGGATTTTTGCAGATACCGTTAGAAAAGTTGACTCGGAATTTGGCCTGTCCCAAAGCGCATCACACTGGATGGCGATAAATGCGATGAACATGTACGGGCATGTGCTCGGAGAGGTGGGCAAAAAATATGGATTTTCACTCATCGAACCGGAGAGCTTTGACGAAATTGTGGATGGCAGGTGCATATTGCTTCCATACATTTTGCTCAGGAGATACGACGAGCTTCCCCATTCCTGGGATGTGACCTCAGACAGCATAGCCGTGTGGATTGCATCAAAATTAAAGGTCGGTGAAGTTGTCAAGGTAACGGCAGCCGGAGGGGTCATGGGAGAGGCTTCAGTTTTATCCAGAGTCAGAGCTTCGGAACTTTCCACAGATGTTGTTGACAGACTCACTCCCGAGCTTCTCTGTAGATATGGAATAAACATGTTCGTCTGCTCTCCGAAAGAGCTAAAATATTATATATTGAGAGGAAGAGCGAATGGCACGCTGATAGAAGGGAGGTGATCAGGATGGACATAACAAGATGCATTAGTTGTGGCGCAGTACTTGTGGGTGCTAATTATGTAGCTTTCCCGTGTCCGGAATGTGGTGAGATGATCTATCGCTGTAAGAAGTGCAGAAAGCTGTCAAATCCCTATGTTTGTGAGAACTGTGGATTTGAGGGTCCATGAGGTGATAGAATGGGTAGTGTTGTGATGAAAATCCGTGTGATGCCGAGCGATGTCGACGTGAATCTTGATGAGGTTCTGGAGAAGATAAAAAACATTCAGATGGAGGGTGTGGAGCTGAGGGATAGTGCGATTCAGCCGATAGCCTTTGGGTTGAAAGCGCTGGTACTTATGGCGGTGATGCCCGATACCGGGGGAGTCGGAGACAGGTACATAGAGGAGATAGGAAAGATAGATGGAGTGGAGAGTGTCGAAATAGAGGATATGGAGTTGCTATGAAACCGATAAGGATTGTTGCTCCACCCCTTGCAGCAAACTGCTATCTTCTTGCTGATGAGAAGAAGGCCTTGATAGATGTCGGTGGGGATATAGAGTTCATTCTCAGGGCTGTGTCGAAGTATATCGATCCCAAGGAACTTGACTACGTCATCTTGACACACTCCCATTATGACCATGCGGCTGCTGCGGGGCACTTTAAGGGTTTGGCGAAGATAGCAATTCACAGGGATGAGTATTCGCTGATAAAGGCTCAGGGGTTCACATCATTCATGTTCGGTGTCAGCTTCAAACCCTTTGAGCCCGATATTATGCTTGAGGGTGGGGAAAGAATAGAGCTTGGAGAGATAAATCTGGAGGTCATTCACACTCCCGGACACTCTCCCGGAAGTATCTGCCTTTACGAGCCGGAAAAGAGGTGGCTTTTCAGCGGAGATACGGTTTTTGCCCACGGTAGTTTTGGCAGGGTTGATCTGCCCGGTGGAAGTGCGAGGGAACTGATAAAATCTCTGGAAATGCTCTCCAAGCTTGACGTTGAAAATCTGTATCCGGGACATGAGGACATTGTTGAGGGAAATGCGAGCAGACACATAGCCAACTCTCTCAGAATCGCAAAGATGTTTCTGTGAAGTACATACACCTCTTCGGAATGAATGCTGAGGAGATAAGGGCTGAAATCAGGAGAGTGCTTGATAGACTTGGATTCGAGATTTTTGAAAAAGATTTTGAAATCGTTGCATCAAGGGATGAAGAAAAGGTAAGGGTAGAAATGAGGTATATGGGGAAAAGCAACCTCAACCTGCCCCAAACTGAAGTGATTTTTGAATGTGCTGAAGACGTTCACGCCGAAATCATCAAAGAGCTCCGAACTTCGAGGATGGGGGGATGATACTCGTTAGCATCTTTTAGACTTCCGGTTTATCTCTCCGTAAGTTTTCATTCATGGCGATCGCTCCCGCATTCCCGTGTGTGCTAACTTCTGGGGATAGGTGAAGTCCGGCGAAGCCGAATTCGGGAGCGAAGGCTGTGGGAGTGGCCGGTGAAGTTATTTTTTAGCCTTCCGTGCTCTGTATTCAGCTTTAGCTTCCCTTTCCTCAAGTGTTCTCTCTAACCAGTGAACACCGAATAGGTAGTGCATCGATATTCCAATTCCCCAGCCGATAAGCGGGTAAATGAACCAAATCGCTTCTGGAGAATATATCAGGTTGATGACTATCAACATGGCGTTAACCAGTAAGTATACCGCTAAATGGACTAAAAACCCTCTTTTCTCCTCCTCCTTTCTTATTTCTCTGTATGCTTTTTTATAATCCTCTAATGTAATTTCCTCTGCCATTTTATTTTCACCTCTTTTTATGAATTATTTTTTCTTTTTAAATTTTTTTAGTTGAAGTTGAAACTTGGTGGGTGCGACCGAAGGGAGCCGATCCTGGCGTAGCAGAGCGGAGTCAAATATCTGCCCGTTAAGCGACATTAGGCGATTTGGGTTCTGTAAGAACCGTGTATCCACTGTCAGATGACTTCTGGAATTCTCTTTTTTACAGAGTCCCAACCACCTTCAAATCCACCCCAAAATATCCGTGAATAACTTTGTCTTTCATCCCAGCCATTCCTTTCCATGGAACTTCAGGATATATCCATTTATATCTTCAATAAAGTCACCAGCTTCTCTTTTCATATGTAAACTACCTCTTCCAATATGCGCTTTCCTATTTGCGGCTTTAAAGCGGATTTCATTACCAGATCAACTTTTGCTCTCAGTAAATCAGACAAATATTCTTCGAGTTCAGCAAATTTTATTAAGTCCATTATTGTTTTTTAAGGTTTCACTTAATATCCAGTATGCGAAGTCCTGAGCGTAGCGAAAGATTTGGCTAAAGCATAGCGAAGCCAGATGCCCACTGTTATCTGCCGCTACTATCACTCTTTTACCGCTATCAGAAATACCCTGTTGAATTTTAGTTTCACCATTCCATTTTCATCTGATTGCCGTTCAAATGCTTTTTTCACGATTTCCATGAATGCTGAAATATAGTCTTCTGTCAGCTCCACCTCATAGCAGTCTTGGTTTAGATATCCGGCTATTGCTCCAGAGGAAAGTATCTTAAACACGTCTTCAGGCGTGTGTTCCGTTGTGATTGAAAACATAACTTTAAAACCGCATCTCTCGAACAGAGATTTATATTCTTCTGCAGTTTCAAGGAAGAACCATGGTTCTCTAAAGTGAGCGAATATTTTCTCCGTTCTTTTGTCTCTCTTCATCATTTCAATAGCCTCTATAAAATTGGGACAGTATATTTTCTTCGCAGGCGCCTGAGTCCCGATTCTTCCACTCCTCTTCAATGATCTGTAGCAGTTTTTTATCGCTTTCTCCGGATCTTTAAACCACTGAAAGGCTGAGTTACAGAAAATAACATCAAAACCTTCTTCATAATCCATGTTTTCTGCACTTTTAATTTCGTATGTTATGTCCAACCCTTTGCTTTTTTCAATGGCTTCCCTTATCATCCCTTCAGAAGGATCTATTCCCACAACTCTTCCCTTCGTCAGACTCCTTATCTTTCTCGTTAAATGTCCGGTCCCGCATCCCAAATCTAAAACATCGTCATTCTCTCCGATTTTCAGAAGTTTTAAGAGTATTTCTGATGCTGATTTTTGAACAGTGGCATATTTTTCATACCCATAGCAATTTTTGAAAAATCCACTTTTCATACCCCCGCAATGAGCGTTCTGGGAACATGTAAACTTTGCCGTAGGTTGAGCCTGAGGGCGAAGACACACATTAACCCCAATGGAGCAAGGCACTGCAGAGTGCCAAGCACAGTCTCATTCCCGCTTAATACACTGAAGGCCTGTTATACTCAATGTCGGTGATCTCAATTTTGTCATAGCAGAAATCTCCGGTTTTTAATTTCCAGACAATATTTACCTTGTTCGGAATGATAACGCCGTTAAACTCCCTGTATTCGGCGATCAGCCCTTCCCAGTCCTCAAGTACAAATCTGCCATCCACTTCCCTATATCGCTTTGCTGTTATCTTTGTTACCTCTCCTTTTTCATTAAAATGAAAAATGGCAGAGGCTTCAGTTCCTTTATAATTAATTGTTGCTTTTGCTGAACTGCTATTGATGGCTTCCCACCTGATGTAGTCATTCAAGAACGCTGAGGGAAACCATATGCACTCAGCAAGAAATCTCAGGATTTCTCCATTATCGACTTCATATCCCTTTGCATCAGCAACCTTGACAAGTCCGAGCAGTTTCACCTCTAAATTTCCTTTACCATCGATAAATTCGTCCTTTGCGAATATTGACACAAATGGAAGGATTCTAACTTTTGCGATCCAGACAAACTCAACAGAATCAGCATTGAAGTATTGTTCTGCTTTTATTGGCATCCACTTTTGATTCTCGTTCGTCCGAAAATATCCACCCTGTTTCAACCTCACTGTTTTGATCTTTTCTTTACCTATAATCTGCGTGTACTTCAAATACCTTTGAACGGGTTCGGGCAATCCTTCTATATCCCTCTCAGTAACGACTTCCAGTTTCTCTTTGTCCTCTGTAAATAGTGCCTCCGCCTCTTCTTTCGCCTTTTTGGTAAATGCAAAGCTGCCTATAACACAAGCTGATACTATTAGGACAACAGTTAGGCCTAAAATAATCAGAGTAATTTTTAACATTTTATCTCCTTTTTACTGATTTAGTAACTATCTATATAAATGTTTTTCTGAGCTTAGACATCTCGTTTAACGATCGGCGGGTATGCGAGATGTGAAGCGAAGCCGAGGATTTGGGTGAACACCGTAGGTGCTAAAACTGCATGCCCACTGTTAGACGGAGGAACTTATCCAGTTTCTTCTGACCACCGAAGTAATTCGCGTAGAGAACCGTGGTGGCGGTTCAATAGCCAGACTACGATCCAGCCGAATATGAAGTTTGAAGATGACACCTCTACAAAATGGGCAATTCGTATTGTATGGGGCATATAGGGGTTCGGCAGCAAAAGAAGTGATCCCATCAGAACCGAGAAAAGCAGAGCTACTGCCATCCCTGCCTCCCACCATTCACCCCTCATCATCTGAATTATCGGCAGTGCCAGAGCAGTCCATATCATCGCCCTCACCATCTGAAACGGGAGTATCCACACGGGCAACTGGAGGCCAGCATAATACTTCTGGAATGCATTGCCTGCGAGCGGCTTAAAGACAAACATACCAAATGAGATGTAAAGGATGACGTAGATAACTACAATCAGTGTCAGTTTCCAAACCCACTCTGTCAAAGGCATGATTAGGCGTTGATTGGCTCCCTGCGATTCCTTAGCCGTTTTCATTCGTCCGTGGATCAGAACGGCTAATGGCGAAAATAATGCTGCAACGATAGCTCCATGCATAAACAGCATGGGAATGATCTCAGCCGGCACAATGTCCACTAAATATCTGAGAAACACAACAGTCTCGATTTGAGACTGAAATGTCATCACTCCATAGAACACGAAGAAGATCGTTAAGACCAGTCGCCAGCCACTCCATCGGGATCGTATGATTGGATAGCTCAGTACGATGGTCTGAAGAGCGCACACAGTCAGCAGAGCCACTACCGTACCCGTCAGATCGGCAGTTTGTGCTGGCAGTCTAACCGCCATTGAGGCTACCGAATAACAAACGAATAGGAGGAAAGTCAGGACAAGTATTTTCAATCCAAGCGTAATTGTTGTTTTGGTGTTCATTGAATCTCGCCTTACCTCAGGTGATTTTGCCTAACGTACCGCGGAACATACCCATAGGGAAATTTGGGCAAGCATTAGCGAGTTGCATATCCGTTAGCAAAGCTCTCATAATAAATCTTTCAATTCCTCCTTAGTTATACCCGCCTGTTTCAAAATTTCGAGCAATGTCCCTTTTGGTAAATCCCGTTTATGGAGTCGTGTCTGGGTGATAGTAGATACGGTGACTTCCTTTAACTCTATCCAGTACGAATCCTTTCCTTTTAAGAGCCTTGATAACTTTCTCAGGGGTGAGTTTGGAAGCTTAGGCATGAGTCTCTACAGTCAATGTGTATTCCAAGGTTCCTTCATCCGTTGGAATCTCTTCACCATGTTCTCGTAGGCTCTCTATATACAATTCTATGGCTTCTTTTGCCATCTCAATTGCTTCTTCTATTGTTTCGCCATATGTAATGCATCCCGGGAGGGATGGAACTGTTACTGTGTAACCTCCTTCTGGCTCTTTTCTAAGCAAGATTCTGTAACTTAACCTCACGTTGATCACCTTTCATTTATTAAAATTGGATGCTTTTAATCTTTTCTTCCAAGTTGTTTAACAACAGCTATCCTTATTTTATCTTTAATTCCTGTATCCTCAGCTATTCCATTCATTCCTCCAACTCCTCCAGTATCTTTTCAAATTTGGGTTTGAGAGGTTGAATTTCTTTTTCTATGACCTCCCGTACGATTTCTAAATCAACACCGTGATACTCATGAATAAGCTTGTCTCTCATACCTGCAATGTATTTCCACGGAATTTCTGAGTATTTGTTCCTGATTTCTGAAGGAATTTTCTTCACAGCCTCACCCATCACTTCCAGACTTCTAATAACAGCATTTACAGTTTTTCTATCTTTTACGAACTCTTCAAAGCTCATACTTCCATGAATTCTTCAATTTCCTGAATAGATGACAAGATGTCCAGTATGTAATCCCTGTATGTTCTTTTCATACTGTTACAACCTCTTCAAGGATATATTTTCCAATATGTGGCTTAAGCGCCTTCTTAGATACAAGGTCTACTTTCCTACCTATCAAATTGCTCAGATATTCCTCCAGTTCGAGGAATTTAAAGAATCCTATCGGTTTTTCGAATTCAACCAGTATGTCAACATCACGGTCCTCTTTCGCTTCTCCCCTCACAAAAGAGCCGAAGATACCAGTTTCTTTAACACCATATTTTTCTTTAAGCTCTCCTTTGTGTTTTTCGATAATCTCCTTAATCTCATCAAGTGATTTTTTCATTTTTGCTACCTAATTATTTATTCTACTCTCAGTTTTAAATCTTTTCACGGCGATGGCTGGCATTTCACTTAACGTTTGGCGGGTATGCGAAGCCTTTAAGGGTTTGAGTGAGCGAAGCGAACTGCATACCTGCATGTTAGCAGACCCAAAAGGCAGCAACGAAGTTGCGGAGAATTTCGCATGCTACCACAATTTTTACTTTTTGCTGTTCCATCCTTCCCTTTGAATTATTTCTTTCATTTGTTCTCTCAAATGAGGGATGTCTAGGTTTATTATATCCCACACAATATCCCAGATCAACACCAAAATATGAGTGAATGAGTTTGTCTCTTGTTTTAGCGATCTCTTTCCATGCTATTTCGGGATATTTTTCTTTTAACGTTTCAGATATATTTTTCACAGCTTCTCCAATTATCTCAATCTAATGATTGCATCCTGTGTTTTTCTATCGCCTATGAACATCTCATAATCATACCCTTCTTTGTAACACAGTATGTTTTCGCAGGCAGTAAGAATATCCGTTACATACTCCCTGTCCCTTCTCTTAGACATATATAATTCCCTGTTTTATGCTTTTCTTGATCTCATCGCTTCTTATAGACTCTATACCCGTCGGGGTTAAGATATCTACGGATCTGCCAAAAAGATTCTCGAGATACTCTACTAAACCCCCAAAATTCTTAAATGTGCCTTTTCCTCTTTCAAATTCGACAACAATATCAATATCACTCTCCTCAGATGTTTCATCACGGGTAAACGAGCCAAATATCCCAATCTTTTTTACACCGAATTTTTCAAGTTCTTTTTTGTGCACCCTTATTAGTTCAATAATTTCTTTACTATCCATTTTACTCACACTCATCAGACTGTATATGCTTCTAAAATTAAAATTTTCCTCCTAAGGCGTATGGAATTTTGCTAATAATAATATCTGCTTCATCTTTTCCACCTAAATGTTTTGCATCATTGAATCCTAATATCTTAAAGGCTTCTGTTAGTAATTTTTCAAATAATGTTGGGTCGTCGCTATTTCTTTGACTCTCTCTTAATCTCTCAATTAGAGGCACTTTTATTCCGTTACTATTTTCTGCCGATTTTACAAAGCTTCTCCTTCCTTTTTTGTTTATATATATTTTATTATTTTGTCTTAATATTTCAACAATATCGCCGTCGTTATATTTCTCTTTTAGTTTCTTTCCTATGGATATTCTCCGCATATTCCAATCTGCTTTTTTACCTCCTATATTTTCTCCCTCAAGAATAATTTCTACCTCTTCCTCTTCAGGAAAAATTTCTTTAAATTTTTCATCTTCTTTTTTTAACCATCTGATATATCCGTAACTCAATTGCCAACCAGTTAGTTCATGTTCTATCTTTTTCATTTTTATTCCTCCTTAAAGCGGGGTTCGGGATTTCAGACAACTCGTTCATATACAATTGCATATATCTGCATTACGTATATACTCATTCTGGATGCTCCTCATATGACTTGCCTCCCATTAAATCTAATGGGCTTCTAATCCTTTCATAGCAAACGAGTATAAATCTCCGTCGTTTTCGAATGTTTATATCCCAGTGGTGAGCCAAAAATATTTATTCGTCAAAGTCAAGAAACTTCATGATTTTACATGACGAAGATTTGATTAGAGAGTACACGGAGAGGGGTTTTTGGGGCAAAAGCACTTTGCTTGACAGGTTTTCAAAGAACGTGAGAGATTTTCCTGAGAGAGAGGCTATCGTCGATCCCCCCAACAGGAAGGAGCTTGTTGGCAGCGATGCTGAAAGGTTGAATTATAGGGAACTTGGCAGGATTGTAGATTCAGTTGCTGCAGAGCTTCAGGATGCGGGGGTAGAGAAGGATAGCGTCGTCCTGGTGCAGCTACCAAATATTTGGGAGCTTGCTATGCTGTATCTTGCAGTTTCAAAGGCTGGAGGAATAATTTCCCCCATGCCCATGCAGTGGAGGGCAAAGGAGTTAAAATACGTTGCAGAACTGACAAAGGCCGGACAATACATAACTGTTGAGGAATTCAAAGGTTACAAACATGCAGAAGCCGGGAAAGAAGTTGTTGAGAATGTTATAACGCTTGATGAAATTAGAGAAATGGCAAACAGGAATAGAAGGCCCGAAGAAGTTGAAGTCAGCGCCAACGATGTGTTTACGATCTGCTGGACTTCTGGTACTGAAGCTGACCCGAAGGGCTGTCCGATGACCCACAACAACTGGTATTACATCTCCAATTTCAGAAGTGCAATGAACGTCCCGCCGAATCCACGAATTCTCTGTGTTGCCCCGCTCGTTAACATGACCGGTGTTGGGGTTAACTACATCCCCTGGATATTCGAGGCTGGAACTTTTGTCCTCCACCATCCCTTCGATCCCGTTATCTGCCTCAGACAGCTTGTTGACGAGAGGATAGACTTCACAATTCTCGTTCCAGCAGTTCTGAACATGGCTCTCAAATTTCCGGGAATCGAGAAGTTCGATCTAAGTGTTGTTAAAACAATTACAACAGGAAGCGCTCCTCCGTCAAAGTGGGCGATAGATGAGTTCAAGAAGCGGTGGGCGATAGATATCGTCAACATCTGGGGGCAGAACGAGGGGACTGCATTAATAGCCGGTCCGCTTGACGTTCCCGATACGGCGAAGAGGGTTGATCACTTTCCGAACTGGGGCAGGGATTGCGGATGGAAGAGTGGAGTTGAGGGTGTTGAGACAGAGATTGTGGATGAAGAAGGAAGAGAACTTACAGAACCGGGAGAGATCGGAGAACTGCTTTACAGAAGTCCCGGAGTGATTCCATGCTACTTCAACAGGCCTGATCTAACTGAAAAGGCTTTTGTAGAATACAACGGAAAGAGATTCTTTAGAACCGGAGATCTTTTCGTAATCAAGGATGAGTGCCATATTGGCTTCTACGACAGGAAGAAGGACATAATAATCAGGGGAGGGTTCAACATCAGTGCTGCAGAGATAGAAAATGCCCTGCTTGAGCATCCAAAGGTTCTGGAGGTTGCTGCTGTTGGAATGCCGGATGAAATTCTCGGTGAGAGAGTTTGCATCTTCGTTGTCCCGAGAGATGAAGAACCGACTCTTGAAGAGTTGCGGGAATATTTAAAGGAAAAGGGATTTGCCGTTTACAAGCTGCCTGAGAAGCTAATACTGGCTGATGGAATACCCCGAAACCCCGTTGGCAAGATACTGAAATCTGAACTGAGGAAACGGTACAGGTTTTGAAATATTTTTTTATACTTTTCTGGCCTAGAGAATTTATGCTATATGCCTACGTTTTGATAAACACTGAAGTTGGTGATGAGGAGAAAATCCATGAAGATATGATGAGGATTGAAGGGATTGAAGAGGTACACATTGTTTACGGGGTTTACGACATTATAGGAAAGATTAAAGCAAAAGATATGGACGAACTGAAGATTATACTGGAAAGAATCAGAAGGATGAGTGGTCTGAGATCAACGCTAACTCTCATTGTAACGAAGTGATCACAAATGACGCAGATGGGACTGAGCCTCGGATTTCCGGTTTTTCCTTCCCTCCCGGTTTCCCGTGAGGGCTGGAATCACCTTCCATCCGAAGCATGCTCCCCATCTGCAATTACACATATGTAACTAATAATATTTAAAGTTATTGGTGGAGGTATCTGGCGATGAGTGTGGGTGATGAGGATTTCAGAATCCTGAAATCTGTGCTTGATTCATTCCCATTTTACGTTATCCTTGTAGATGAGGAGCACAAAATAGTCCTGGCGAACAGAAAATTTGAGGAGCTATTTCCGGATGCAATTGGACACTATTGTCCTGGAGTGGTTCATGGTACCGATAGCCCGGTTCCCGAGTGCCCTCTTGAGGAGGCAGTGGAGAGAGGGTTGGATGCTCTGGAAAAAGAGGTGTACGATCCTGAACATGATCGGTGGTTTATTTCTGCAGTATACAGAGTTGATCTATCGTACAGGGGCAAACGGCTCTACTGCCACTTTCTTGTGGACATAACAGAGAGGAAAAGGTATCGGGAAAGGCTGGAGAGAATAAACGAGCTTCTGCTAAAAATTAATGAGGTGAATCGGCATATCGTAAACGCCGAAGATATTGAAAGCCTCGTTTCAGCCGCGGTGAAAAATCTTAGAGAAATTTTTAGCGGAGTTCGGCTCAGAGTTCAGTTCGGGAATGACGAATGGGTGAAAACGGAGGGAGAGCTGAGAAATCCGACTAAAGTCACTTCCACATATGGTAAACTTTTGGCAGAGATCATGGTGTGTCCGGAAATTTCCGATCAGGAAAAGGAGATACTGAGGACATTTCTGTGCAACTTATGCATTGCGCTTGAAAAAATCAAGCTGGATGAGGAGAGGAAACGGGCTTTTGAGTCCATTGAAAAGAACGTATATCAAATGGCAGTATTAACGGATCATATCAGAAATCCTCTCGCCTCAATAGCTCTTCTGGCGGAAGATACAGAGGTGGGTGAGAGGATACTCAAAGAGGTTGACAGAATTAATGAAGTTCTCCGAAAGCTCGATGAGGGATGGATTGAATCTGAAAAAATTAGGGAGTACTTAAAAAAGAGCTGGAAGTGATAGCTTGAACGTCGAGGATTTTGTGAGGGATCTGGACACCCTGGTAAAGAGACTCTGCGAGGGTATGGACGAGGAGAAATGCAGGGAGATTCACAGACTCCGTAACAGGCTGGTTGAGCTGAGGGAAAGAAAGATGGTAAATACCGCACACTCTGTGATGGAGCTGATAGTTGCCAAGTACCTTATTTTGAGGGGTTACAGCGTGGAAGTTGAGTATTTGCTTGATTCTCTGAGCTGTGACGTTTACGGTGTGAAAGGTCTCGGTAATGCTGTCGTCGAGATTGAAACCGGATACGTACCACCCTCACATTCGCTCGACCCCTACAGATATCTCAGGGCCAGAATTGCAAGCAAAATAGCAAGGTATAGTAGTTACTCATCCAGATTTGTTATCGGCATCCCGAGACAGTATATCATGCCACTCGAAGAGATTTTCCTGCTTCCACCGAGACGGAGAAGAAGATCGGACATCATCAGGGTTAAAGAGCTATGCGACATCTACTACAGCAGCCCACCGGTTTCGATGAGTGAGATAAAGAATGCACGTCTCCACGCCGTCTTTGTGATTGATGTGGATAACATCTCCGTGAATGAACTGGATCCGGAAACCTACTATGAGAAATACGCCGGAGGAATCAAACCCTGATGCTTAAGTTTTTTAAGTTAGGAGAAACAATCTTCAGACATGTTTAAAATAGCAACTTTCAACGTAAATTCCATCAGGAGCAGGTTGCACATTGTAATTCCGTGGCTTGAGAAAAACAAACCCGATGTTCTGTGCATGCAGGAGACCAAAGTGGAGAACAGGAGGTTTCCGGAAGCTGATTTTCACCGCATTGGATATCATGTGATTTTCAGCGGGAGCAAGGGGAGAAACGGTGTCGCCATCGCGTCCCTTGAAGAGCCCAAAAATGTGCACGTTGGCCTTGATTCGGAGCCGAGAGATGAAGATAGATTGATCAGGGCAGAAATTGCGGGAGTTGATGTCATCAACACCTATGTTCCTCAGGGATTCAAAATAGATAGCGAAAAGTATCGGTACAAGCTCCAATGGCTCGAGAGGCTTAGAGAATACATGGAACGCAACATTGACTTGAGCGGTTATGTTGCATGGTGCGGGGACATGAATGTCGCTCCTGAACCTGTTGATGTTCACAGTCCGAACAGGCTTAAGAACCATGTTTGCTTTCATGAAGATGCTAGAAGGGCCTACAGGTCCATTCTCGAGCTGGGCTTCGTTGATGTGCTGAGAAAGATCCATCCGGACGAGAGGATATACACCTTCTACGACTACAGGGTTAAGGGGGCAATCGAGAGAGGACTGGGATGGAGGGTTGATGCGATACTTGCCTCACCGCCTCTGGCTGAGAGATGTGCTGACTGCTATGCAGACATTGAGCCCAGACTGGCAGAGAAGCCATCGGATCATCTACCGCTTGTGGCGGAATTTGACATTTAGGGAAAGGCAAATATTCCATCAAGGTCAGCTTAGTGCAATGAAAGTTAGCATTGTTCTGCCAGCATACAATGAGGCAGGAAGACTGAAACAGACCGTTGAGAGGGTGCAGAAGGCAGCCGAGGAAACCGGTTATGACTATGAAATCATAATAGCGGAAGACGGTTCTGAAGATGGAACAGATGCAATAGCCAGGGAGATTGCTGAGTCAAACCCGAAAGTCATCCATCTTCACTCAGACGAGAGGCTTGGCAGGGGAAAAGCGTTGATGAACGCCTTTGAAAAAGCTGAAGGAGATATTGTTGTCTATATGGACGTAGACCTTGCCACAGACCTCAGACACCTGAAGGAAATCGTAGATGCAATAGCCAGAGAAGGCTACGACCTGGCAACGGGTTCCAGATTGATGAAATCAAGCGACACTGACAGACCGGCTAAAAGAGAGATTGCATCAAGGGGGTACAACTTTCTTGTAAGACTCTTTCTAGGCTCTAAAATCCGCGACCATCAATGCGGGTTCAAGGCATTTAAAAAATCGGTGGTTATGGAGATTGGTAAGAGAGTCAGGGACAACCACTGGTTCTGGGATACTGAGGTTCTGGTTCTGGCGCAAAAAATGGGGTACAGGGTCAAGGAGATCCCCGTGCGGTGGCGGCATGGTGGTGAGACTAAGGTTGAATTTGGCAGAGATGTCACGTACATGTTCTCTCAAATTCTGAGGATGTGGCTCGATGAGAAAAAGAAAAGCAAAAAGTATCTTTTCATAACTACGCTGCTGGCTGTTGCAATACTGGCGGCCATAGCCCTGAAGGTTGGAGTTGAGAATGTCTACCACAATCTGCTTTCGCTGAATCTCTATTATGTTGTTGCAGCCTCAGCCCTCTACTCTGCATCTTACCTCCTCAGGGGTTTCAGATTCAAGTACATTATAGACAGGCTGGGTTACAATCACTCCACAGCCTTCTCAACCGCTGCCGTTAGCATAAGTCAAACAGTAAATGTTCTCACTCCTGTCAGAATCGGTGACTTTGCAAGAGCTTATGTTTTCAGAAGAAAAGAGGTACCGTATTCTGTTTCAATTGGAGGGATAGCTGCTGAGAGGGTATACGATTTGATTTCTGTAGCTCTGATAGCACTGGTGGCAGCTTTACTTCTTGGATCCGGAATGAGGGAGCCAGTTTATGCTTTCCTGTTTGCTCTGATAATCTTTCTTGGAATTTTTGGTCTTTCAAGGATGGAAAATGTTTTGGGTAGAGTTTTCAAGAATGCAAGAAGGGTTATGGGGGTGAAAGAGGGTCTTGTTCTTACCGTGCTGTCTCTGCTTCTATGGTTCTCGGACATAGCCGTTTGCTATATAGTCTCCATGAGCTTTGGAAGCCCGGACATCCTCCTCATATCTCTGGCAGTGGCGGTTGGGAACATAGTAAAGGCGCTGCCGGTAACCCCTGGAGGTGTTGGGACGTATGAAGCAGCGCTGACGGCAATTCTGTCCACCAGCTATCCAACGGGAACGGCATTCATAATAGCCCTCGTGGATCATGCCGTAAAGAACATAACCACTCTAATTCTCGGAATGATTTCTCTGGGAGCACTCAATCTCAGTCTCAAAGAGGTGGAGGGTCAGGAGTGACGTACACGCTTGTTTATGCGGTCTGCTTTTACACATCATCATTGCTGATAGCGATACCGTTTCTCAGATTTTTCAAGTATGGGGAGGCGAGATTTCTTTCTTTGCTGATTTTAACCTCGGTATCTTTTGCCATTGGTTTTTTTGCCCCTTTTAGAGTGGTTTTCTATTCAGTCTTTGCTCTGACCATTGCTATATCCCTCTACATCATTTATACTGAAAAACCCGAACTTGAATTTTCTGAGGCAATTTTTGTGGCAGTATTCGCCTTCTTTATCTTTTTGCGATTTTTGAATCCTCATATATTTGATTCGGAGAAATTCATGGACTCTGCTTTCATGAATGCTGTGCTGAAGTCCTCGTCGTTCCCTCCGAACGACCCCTTCCTTGCAGGAGGTAAACTTGATTTTTACTACTATTTCGGTCATGTTATCTCTGCCGGAATAACTCTGATGTCTTTTTCTCCACCAGAAGTCGGGTATAACATTGCAGTTTCCGCCCTCCCTGCCTACACAGCAGCAATCATCTACGAAATTCTGAGGAAGAAAGGGAATGCTGTGGCCTTCTCCGGGATAGTGCTGGCCATTTTTTCTGGCAACCTCTTTTCCTTCGTCGACTTTTTCAGAAGAATTTTTGAAGGCATTCCGGTGGACGGGAGCTACTACTGGAACGCCACGAGGGTGATAGAAAACACCATCAACGAATTTCCTTATTTCAGCTTCATACACGCCGACCTTCATGCCCATGTTGTTGCGATTCCGATTTTTGTTCTGATCCTCTCCCTTCTTTACAGGACGAGGTGGGGAAAGACAGAAGTAATGGCACTCGCTCTTGCACTGTTCGCACTGTTCGCCACGAATTCCTGGGATTACCCTCTTGCCGTTTTGATCTGCATTTTTACAGCTATTGCATTGAGAAAAAGGGAAATTGTAATTGCTGTGGCTATCTCCGCTCCGTTTGTGCTTTTACTCTTTCATTCCATGAACGCTCCGGCAGCACAGATTAAGTTGGTTGACGAGAGGTCAGATTTGGTACAGTTTCTGATGTATGCTTTCACCCCCCTGTTGTTTGCATACGTATTCACCGGAAACCGCTACACTATCTACCTTTTACCGGTCTCCTTTCCACTTTACTTTCTCTCTCCAGTCCTCGCCCTTGCAGCTCCTCTGCTTCTGTCCTCGTTTTACGGTTTGGTCAAAAGAGATCATGTTTCTGCAACAGTTCTTGTTGGATTGCTTGCCTTTATAATTCCCGAGTTTTTCGCAGTAGAGTCAAGATTGAACACGGTTTTCAAATTTTATCTGATCGGATGGCTTTCTCTGATGATATCTCCTGCAGTGAAGCTTGACTTCTCCGGATCGAAAAAATACATTGCCCTCATTCTCCTGGTAATCAGTCTCGTCTACCCTCTGGCCGCCACGCCAGTCAAGTACAGTCTGCGGGAGTATACGCTTGATGGCATGGTCTTCATGCGAAACTTCGACGGCGATTATGAGGCAGTAAAGTGGCTGCAGAGCAGGGAAGGGGTAATCATTGAGGAGGGATGTACTCATGGTGCTCTGTGCGCTTACCATTATGGAGGGAGGGTGGCGGCATTTACCGGAAATCCAGCAGTGATAGCCTGGACGAACCACGAGTATGTGTGGAGAAGAAATTACACTCTCGTGGCATTGAGGGCTGCAGACGTCAGGGATTTTTACAACGCAACATCATGCCGCGAGATGTACAGGATTGTGGAGAAGTACAATGTGAGCTACATCTTTCTGGGTTACGAGGAAAAGAGAATTTTTTCGGTAAAACCTGAAAAATTTGAGAGGTGTTTTGAAAAGGTCTTTGAAAGCAGGGGCACTTACATTTTTGCAACAAAAATTTTATCATAAACATAACACTTTTTTCGGTATGGATGAAAAGGATTTAAAAATTATTTCAGAGCTCGTAAGAGATGCACGCACAACCCTTTCGGAACTTTCCGAAATTCTCGGTATGTCAATCTCAAGCGTTCACAAGAGGCTGAAAAAGCTTGAAAGCGAGGGAGTCATAGAGAGGTACACTGCGGTGGTCAATCCGGATAAGTTTGAATCCGTCACGGCATTTCTGCTTGTGAGTGCCGAAGACACCGAAAGAGTTTATGAGCTTTTCAAGGACGTCAACGATGTTGTGGAAATATACAGAGCTCTGGGAAACTTCAACATGGTTTTAAAGGTGCGAGGAAAAGACTTGGACAGAATTGGAGAGATCACGTCAAAACTCTCGGCCACGGAGGGCGTGATGATGGTTGAATGCATTGTCACAACGAGGAGACTGAAAGAGGCGATATGGTCTCCAGATGAGGTGATATGATGTACTACTATCGGGTGCTGACACTCATTCTTACGGCAATATACCTTCTTATCGGAGGTGGATTCATAATTTACATCTACGACTCATACAAGAGGACCAGACAGACGTTTCTTCTGCATATGTCGGTGGGCTTCTTTTTCCTGATAGTGGGTGCCGCTTTGCCGGTTCTGAGCTACACTGTTCAGATTCTGGATAGCAGCATGGTTGTTGTTGCAATTCTAATGCAGATTGCAGGTCTTTCGACAGTGTTTTACTCGATAGTGAGATGATGGATAGGGATAGGGCTCTGAAGGTAACCAAGAAGTGGAGATTGATAAAGCTCTCAAAAATGCAGAGAAGTGACTTTGCCGCCAAATTCATTGAGAACTGTCTGAACACCGTTGAGGGTATCGACATCCTGCTCCACAGCTTTGCAGTGAAATACGGAAGAGAAAAAGGTGCGGAAGTGAAAAAAAGCATCCCGATGAAGAGTATTGATGATGTGGCCGAATTTCTTGGCATGATTTCAGGAATAGCCGTGAAAAAATTTGAAGGTTATGTTGAATACACGGGTTGTCCGTCTTATTCGATGACAGAGGTGAGGAGAACCGAAGTTTGCAGAGGTTTTCTTGAGGGTTTTTTTAAAGCCTTCAACCTTTCTGTCGATGTTGAGCTGAATTGTGGGGAAATCTGCACTGTGGTTGTTAGACTTAAAGACTGAATTTCCTTTTCACCTTTATCGCAATACCCCTCTTGCTCTCGGTCATCTCTCTCCCGTCCATAAAAGCGATTCCGACACCAAAAATACTGCTGTTGTGGAACACCACAATGTCGTTCGGCCTGATTCTCTCATCTGCATTCACAACCCCTGCTGCGAATACCGTACTCGTCAGATCAAAGTCTCCAATCTCCACGGTGTACTTACCACTCTCAAGCAGGAGCCTTGCCAGCTTCTCGTATATGTCAAGCATCCCGTATTTCGTGTCGACTCTCGCCACCCTCTCCTTTCCGTCAAGCATTTCTATCTCGGGGTATCTTCCCCTGTAGCTGTGCTTTTCAGCTTCAATTTCGAACTGGTAGCGCAACATGTGGTCAAATATCTGATGGTAGAGGTCAAACCTGCTGTAGCCGTCAATTTCCTCTTTCAGCCTTTTAACCGATTTCTCATTAAGAATGCCATTTTCAGCAGTGAAAACGATCTCGGTATCCAGATCCCGCACAGCCTTTTCAACGACCCTTCTGTATCCTCCCTCTACATGTGCCACCACTTTCCTGAATTTCCCTCTCTCAATGAACTTTTTAAGCCAGAATGCAACGAAAGAGATCTCTTCCTCAGTCCAGTGTCCGGTTACAGGAGTGTCATAGTTTATTGCCGGGTAGGTGAGCTCGAATTCTCTTGGGACGACAAGAGGGGAGGAGATTATGATTTCGTTCACATTGATCTTCACTTTGCTTCTCAAAGCTCTGTGGGTTTTTGATGTGAGGTATGGTTTTCTTGCAGTACATGGAAGCAGCAGAACAGTGTCAGTTACGGGTTTGTAGCACCTCACCGCCCTGTTGAGGAAGTAGCTAACTTCAAAACGATTCACACTTTCCACAGCAGAGAAAAGACATCTGGATTTTTTGAATCTTGCGAAGCTCGCCTTTTCTCCAGTAGCATCGGCGATTCTGAGACTAGCAGTCATTTCAGGGTTGAGCTTAACCCTTGCCTCAACGTAGTTTCTCATCTCCTCGTTGTCAATCAGACGTCTGCATTTTTCAATCTCAATTCTCAGCAGTTCAGTATTGTGCCCGGCAACAGTTCTGTTCACATCACTCTCATCCATGTTCTCTAAAACCTGATTTTTGCAGTATCTACAGCTGCAGGGAAATTTTTTGAGCTTTGAAACGGGTATTTCAAGATCACCAAGAAAATAGGTACCGTTGTAGGCCATGGCAACTGCGAGGATGTTGTCAACGATATCCGCCCCGAGATACACGAGCAACGCCAGATTCCAGGGTGTTGCAGAAGCAGCAGCATATATCGGGTTTGTTTTGGGGATGCCCTGAAAAGCCTGAACCAGATGTTTTGGAGAGAGATGCCACAGTCCGGTGAGGACGGTAACTTCTTTGTTGGATGGCCCAAGGCGCTTGAAGAGATCTTCAGATATGAATTTCAGCGGATAAGGAGCCCTACCGAAGTCTATCTTTTTTGCTATTTCTGGAATTCCCGAATCTACATTGAATTCAATCAGGGCTGGAGTTATGAGCTCCACGTCGTCGATCCTCAACCTTCCTCTTCTTGAGTAGCCATCTCTTTTTTCAGGGTAGAACATTCAGGTCACCGTTTGAGGGTAGATTTTTAAGAAAATCAGCCCAGACTCCTGAAACGTAAATCCTGAATTTTTTGTCCGGATTGGATTTCATCATTCTGATCAGGTTTTCGACTGCTGTTTCAAGGGCTTCTTTTTCTATCAGATCCTCGTCGGGTATCTCCGCATGCCCGGCAGGATATGTTTCGAGCATCTCTGCAGGAACCGGTCCGAAGACCGGTCTCAGGTAGAGGTCTGCGAGCATCCCGAGGTCTGAGGAGATCACAAGCTCATCTTTTCCCCATTCCAGATTGAGCAGTGCCTTTCCATGTCTTCTGACAGCAGGTCTGTAGATGCTGTCAAGGCCTGTATAGAGAAACTTCTTTTTCACTTTCGGGTCTGATCTTTCAATAATGGAAAAGTACTTCTTTATGAGTCTCCACCCCGCCAGCATGCTGGGATGCGCCCTCACTCTTTTCTCAACTAGCTCGAACAGGGAATTTTCCTTGATTGCCTGCTTTATATTCTCAATTTCCTGAAAGCTTACGTAAAGATTGTGGCGGGCTATTAGCTCCTCTCTCTCTTTCTTCTCCATTCTTCTCAGTTCCTCTGGTGAGTATGAGGAGCATACGGGGCATTTGCAGGGAAAATAGTTCATTTCTGAAAGTTTTTTCGTTCCATAAACTGTCAGATATCGATCATCTTTGGCGTAAAGGGCGTATGCCGCTGAATCAAACAGATCGCAGCCCAGTGCCACAGCCATCGCAAAGAGCATTGGGTGCCCGCATCCAAAAAGGTGGATGGGTTCAACCGTGATAATGCTCCTCACCTCTAAAATGATCCTTGCAAGGTCCTTGAACCGGTATGTGTCCATGAGAGGAACGATGGCACCTATGGGATATATGTCTCCACCAATATTTCTGGCTTCCTTTGCTGCCAACTTCCTCAGTTCGGAGTGTGTCGATCCCTGGATGGGAATTGCCAGCAGCGAATCCGTGTTAACGATTTTTCTCGCCTCTCTTTCTCTTTGCAGGGTGATGTTCAGGTCTCTGATTGCCGTATCGAAATCAGCATCCGGTGGTGTGGGTATGTCGAGAGGTACGATGATATCCGATCCTATGGATTTCTGAAATTCGATTATCTCTGCATTTGAGATTTCGACATCACCATATACCATAAGCTGATAACTTCCGCTGTCAGTCATTACGGGCATATCTGTTCCCAGAATGGCATGAACACCCTTTTCAATCGCCTCATCCTTCATTGTGCGGTAGATGATGTATGAGTTCGTAATAACAGCCTGTGCACCGAACTTTTCCATTTCATCGGCTGGAATGAAGGGAATATTCGGATTGATTACTGGCAAAATGGTCGGGGTCTCTATTCTGCCGTGAGGTGTATCCAGTCTGCATATCCTTCCCATCGCATCTTTATCCGTTATCTCGAACCTTTGCATTAGGGATAGGTGTCTGGAGAGATGATAACGTTTCCGATCCTCTCGACCCAAACTATATATTAACCTGTATATGTACACACTACATGCCACTGCTGGTTGCAGGTACAAACGGTGTTATGGCGCTGAAGATCGCAAAGTTAACGGGTTATCCGATATGCTACTCTCAGATCGACAGGTACCCCGACGGTGAGAAATATTTCAGATTCGCATGCGATGTGGAGGGAGAGGATATCATAATCTTCAACTCCATGCATCCGAATCCCGATGAAATTCTCTTTGAAACTATACTGATAGCCGATACCGCCTACCAGAGTGGGGCGAGGACTGTGAGCTGTGTTTTTCCATATTTTGCATATGCCAGAACCGTGGAGAGGGGGAAGGGTGAGGCTTTGCCAATCACAACAGTTGTAAAAATGCTGAAAAATGCTGATATCAGGAAGGTCTACACCGTCGATTTCCATTTACAGAAAAACGTTTTTGGGGTGGAGCATATTGACCTCACGGGGATGGACAGACTTGCGGAGTACTGCATGGAGGAGTTCTCCGATAGCCTCACCGTCATCGCTCCCGACGAGAAGGCGACCTTCTGGGCAAATAAATTTGCGGAAAAGTTTGGTGGCGAGGTAATAGCACTTAAGAAGATCAGGATAGATGCAGAAAACGTCATCGTGGATCCGATAAGTCTGAAGCTCGAGGGTGATGTTGTGATTGTGGATGACATAATTTCCACGGCTGGTACAGTCTGTCAGGCCGCAAGAATAGCCAGAAAAGCAGGTTGCAGGAAAGTTTTTGCCGCATGCACCCATGCCATTATGGCTGGAGATGCGATGATGCGTCTGCTTGAATCTGGGATTGAGGACGTGGTTGCAACTGATACAATTCCAAGCCCTATAAGCCACGTCAGTGTTGCCGAGACAATAGCTTCTGCACTAAATTTTTAAAACCGTGAATTTCATGGCTTAGAGATGATGGAAAACAGCAAGGTTAAGGTTTACTTTCCTGACGGTCATCTGGAAAAGCCGATCTGGGATGCACTGACGACTGCCGGTTACAGGCTGGGAAAGACGGAGAGAGGCTATCTGATTGATGTGGATCACCCAAAGCTGGTGTTCAAGCAGGTCCGCCCCCAGATAATGCCGTTCTACATAGAGATGGGTAAGGGCGATGGAGGGATTACTGGAGAGGACATTCTGGAAAACTGGATGCTAAAATCGAACCTGAGGAATGTGGAGGTACTGGCGGAACTTCCCCTGAGACCCACAAAGCTTGTGGCTGCGGTATCTGAAGAAATTTATCCGAATGTGAAGACCATTGAGGATTTCAAGGCTGAAGTTGGTGATAGAAAGGTCTTCATAGCATCGGAATTTCCTGAGATAGCGAGAAGGTATGCCGAAAGCCACGGACTGAACGCAATAATCTTTGACCCCATCGGGAAAACTGAGGCTTCGCTGCTCCCACCAATGCCTGAAGCAGACCTTATTATCGAGATTACAGAATTTGGAACGACGCTGAAGGAGAACATGTGCAGAATAATTGATCTTGTGATAGATAAGGTTCACTCCGTCTTTATAGTGAACAAGGACTCCCTGAAGGACGTGGAAAAGAGGGAGGTTATGGAAAATCTGGTTACAGATCTCAAGGAAGTTATCGAATCTAGAAATCTTGTTAGCTTTTATTTCAACGTCCCGGATGAGGACGATCTCAAGAGAATAATAGCTTATTTAACTGAAAAAGGTTTCGATCCGACGATATCACCGCTCGCAAAGGGGGGTGCTGCGGTACACATAATAATAGATCGTTCGGAGGTAAAATTCCTGAAACCGGTAATCAGAAACATGGGAGCGAGAAGGATCGCAACGACGCCCGTAATAACTTTCGGGGATTAGTCAACCACAACCCTTCTATTTTTCTTGAGGTAGCCAACGGGTATACTTCTTGCCCTTGCCTTTTTCTTTAGCTCCTTGTCATTGGTAATGAGAACATATCCGTGCTTCTCAGCTCCCTCAAGAAGCGAGGAATCTCCAGTAGTCTGGGTTTCTATGACTTCGAAGGACTCAACGAGCTTTCTGGCGAATTTTGCTGCACGCCTTTCTTTACCCTTCAGACTCTTCTCGAGTTTTTCGAGCTCCTTTAAAACACTGCTGGTTACGGCAAATCTGGTGAATCCCTCTTCCCTGAGCTGGGTAATAACGTCTACCCTGTTCAGAAATACGTACATGAGAATGTTGGTATCCAGTATTGCTCCCCTCACTTTATTATTCCCGAACCTATCAGCCTCCATCTGCTTCCTACTCTCCTGCTTATTGCCACTCGTGATCCCTTCTCTGCGCACACAGGTCTTCTGAGGGTTACGTCAACAATATCATCCCTTGCCGAGGTGACAACACCGAGGGTAATCGCAGTCCCCACCGCAAGCATCAGGGGCTCGTTCATCTTTATCCTTTCCACATCCATCTCCTCGTCAAGTCCCACAACCCTTTCCAGGAGGTTGACTTCCATTGTGAAGCTTGTGAGTACTTCAGGCAATTCATTGGGGTAGCCTATGACATTTCCTACGAGTGCATCACTTTTGGTAAGAGCCGGATCGAGTTTGGTGGCGACACCTATCAAACCTCCTGGAGTAGCCTCATCAACGAATTTTCCAGATGCGACGATACTCTGAACCTCTGTTGTAAGTGGGGACCAGTTTCCCCTGCCGTCTTTAATTCCGGGACGTATCTCTATCTCATCTCCGACCCTGATTTTTCCTCTCAGCAAGCTTCCTCCCAGAACACCACCGAGAAGTTTTTCAGGAGGTGTTCCCGGTTTGTTGACGTCAAAGCTCCTGGCAACGTGCATTAGCGGGGGCGAATCCAGGTCTCTTTCGGGTGTGGGTATCGTCTCCTCTATTGCCTCAATCAATGCGTCCATGTTAACCTTCTGCTGTGCTGAGATAGGTATTATGGGAGCATCTTCAGCGACTGTACCCTTAACGAACTCCACGATTTCGGCGTAATTCTCAATAACCCTTTCTTTGCTAACTATGTCTATTTTGTTCTGGGCGATTACGATTCTATCAACGCCTATTATCTGCAATGCCATCAGATGTTCTTTTGTCTGCGGTTTCGGACATTTTTCGTTTGCTGCAATAACCAGAACAGCACCATCCATAATCGCTGCACCGCTGAGCATTGTCGCCATCAGCATTTCGTGACCGGGGCTGTCAACGAAGCTTACGGTTCGCAAAATCTCGGTTTCTACATTGTGAACGGGACAGACCTCCTCCACTGTGTACGCCTGAGGTGGGCTGCACTCCGGACATTTTCGAAATGTTGCGTCCGCATAACCGAGTTTTATGGATATACCTCTTTTTATCTCTTCACTGTGTCTGTCAGTCCACACTCCGCTTAAGGCTGCGACAAGTGTGGTTTTACCGTGATCAACGTGACCAACAAGACCGATATTAACTTCTGGAAGTGGAACCTCACTCATAAACTCAATTTGGGGAGCATGTATTTAAATTTTGAGTAAAGTCAAAAAATAAAACGTTTAATCCTAAAAATATTAGGAAAGTGGCAGCACATCCCTGCCGTTCACGGTGTTCACAAGCTCGGCCATCGCAATGTACCATGCGAGCAATCCTGTAATGAAGATTTCAAGTCCCATTCCAACTCTGAATCCGGCCATGTCCATACCTTTCGACAGGCCGAAAGTGAAGATTGTCAGCAGTGCAAAGGCTATGAATAGCAGGAAGAATAAAGCTGAGAGATACTTGCCAACTTTCGGCGATGCTATGAGGAATGCAAAGGTAAACAGTGTCCACATCAGGAAAAAGCCGAACTCGTCTGCTGCGGTGACTGTAACTCCCGTACTTGGAAGTAGGTATGCAAGAACAAACACGGCCCACCAGAAGGCACCGTATGAGCAAAAAGCAGATCCACCAAAGATGCTCCCCTTTCTGAAGTCAATAACTCCTGCAATAAACTGCGCAGTACCACCAAAAGCAATGGCAAGTGCCAGCGTAGGCCCTGCACCCCACATACCCATGTGATATAGCCCGGTGGCCATCGTAGTCAGGGCGAATCCCATCAGTCCAACCACTGCAGGGTTTGCCCACCACTCCTTATACATTCCAACTTCCTCAAAAGCAGATTTCAGCTCGTATTCTCTTTCAGTCATCTCGATCACCCGTAATATTCTTCACCGGTCACGACTTTCTTAACAACCTCAACCGCTTCGGGATTTGCCAGGGTTGAGATGTCGCCGGGATCCTGACCGAGCAGGCACGCTCTGCAAACTCTCCTCATGATCTTTCCACTTCTGGTTTTCGGCAGATCCGGGACAAAGTAGATCTCATCCGGCCTGGCGATTTTTCCTATCTCCCTGGCAACGTGCTCTCTGAGCTCGTCCTTCAGTTCTTCAGATGGGCTGTATCCCTCTTTCAGGATAACGAAGGCAACTATCGCCTCACCCTTAACCTCATGCGGCTTCCCCACAACAGCAGCCTCACTCACAGCCGGATGACTGACTAAAGCGGATTCAACCTCGCTGTTACCTATTCTGTGTCCCGAAACGTTGAGCACGTCATCAAGCCTGCCCTGAATCCAGAAATAGCCGTCCTCATCAACTCTTGCTGCATCTCCGGTGAAGTAAATGTCCTTGTACGTGCTCCAGTAGGTATTGATGTATCTCTCCTCAGCCCTCCACAGTCCACGGAGCATTGCTGGCCATGGCTTCTTTAAGACAAGAAAACCACCGGTATTCTTCTTGTACAGGGATTGCCCATCAGGGGTTAAAACGTCTGCATCGATTCCCGGAAATGGCTTTGTGGCCGATCCGGGCTTGAGCGGTGTTGTTGGCAGGGGGGAGATTAGCTGCATTCCCGTCTCCGTCTGCCACCATGTATCCATTATCTGGCATCTCTCATTTCCAATGTACTTGTAGTACCAGACCCAGGCTTCTGGATTTATTGGTTCACCAACGGTTCCAAGCAGTCTGAGACTGCTCAAATCGTGCTGCTGCGGCCATTTTTCACCGAGGCGCATGAACATTCTGATCGCAGTTGGTGCGGTGTAGAATATCGTTACCCCGTATTTTTCGATTATCTCCCACCATCTGTCCGGTTTGGGATAGAGAGGTGCGCCCTCATACATTATCGATGTTGCGCCAAGAATAAGCGGTGCGTAGACTATGTAGCTGTGCCCCGTTATCCACCCTATGTCTGCGGAACACCACCAGACGTCATCTTCCTTTATATCAAAGATCATCTTCAGTGTTGCGGCAACACCGACAGCATATCCTCCATGGGCGTGCATGACTCCCTTTGGCTTCCCGGTCGTTCCGGATGTGTACAGAATAAACAGCAGATCGTTGGCGTCCATAACTTCGGTTTCACATTCATCACTCTGCTTTTCTGTTATCTCGTGCCACCAGAGGTCTCTGCCTTCTTTCATGTTTGTGCCGTTCTCGCATCTCCTGTATACGATAACATGCTCCACGCTTGGGGCCTGGTCTAGGACGGTGTCGGCCCGGTTCTTCAGCTCTACAACATTACCTCCTCTGTAAAAACCGTCAGCAGTGATTAGAACTTTCGCCTCTGCGTCCTGAATCCTGTCCAGCAAGGCCTTCTCACTGAAACCTGAGAAAACGACTGAGTGTATAGCTCCGATTTTGGCACAGGCGAGCATTGCGATGGGCAGCTCCGGGATCATGGGAAGCCAGATCGAAACCCTGTCTCCTTTTTTAACTCCAAGCTCCTTTAATGCGTTGGCAAACTTGTTAACCTCTCTGTATAGTTCAGCATATGTAATCTTCCTGACATCTCCCGGCTCTCCCTCCCAGATGTAGGCTATTTTATCTCCTCTCATTTTTGCCTGCTTGTCCAGAGCATCATGAACGATGTTGTACTTCGCACCAACAAACCACTTTGCATAGGGTGGATCCCATTCGAGAACCTTTTTCGGTTCTTCGAACCACTCTATGCCCACTTCCTTCGCCATCTCACTCCAGAACCACTCGGGATCCTCAAGAGCTCTCTTTCTGAGCTCATCCTCATCCTTGATCCCGAGTCTGTCCATGAATCGCTTGATGTTCGAGTTCTCTACAAGCTCCTTGGGAGGATGGAATATCCTCCCTTCCTGGAGCAGACTTTCTATCGTCTCCATTTGATCACCAATAATAGGATTAATTATTGATATTTAATTTTATTTGTTATTCGCAAATAAAAAATTGCATATTCTGACATCCAAGTCGGTGATTGACATTAGTTTATTGACAATTAAACGGAAAAACATAAACATGATTAAATTTGTGCAATCGAAAAAGTAATTAAGCATGTGATATGTAGGAGGTTCAATGGTCGAACGTCTTAGTATCTCGCTTGATGACAGCTCAAGAGAAAAGCTTGAGAAGCTAAAAATTAAAACCGGAAAGAGTACCAGTGAGATGGTAAGAGATCTGATTGAGCTTGGTTATGAAATCTATCAGAGTGGTGTTGATTTTGAGGCACTTAAAGCGTGGATCGATTATCTCGCCAAGAGACAGCACATGATTCTGGATATAGAGCACTGGAGGGTTATTTTCAATGAAATAGAGAAGATCAACGGTGGTGAATTCTGGGTTCAAATGGAGGAAATAGGGTTAAGCCATGCGTTTCAGTACAAGATGAAGGGTCTTGATACCGTTGAGAAGATACTGCGTTATGTGGAGAAGGCGAACTGGTATGAAATCAAGGATGAGGGGAATGGTGTTTACACGCTAATTCTTAACGATCTGAAGATAAAGAGGTTTGTCAAAACGTTCCTCGAGAAGGTATTTGAGGGCCAGGGAATAAAAGCGGAGGTGAATGAGGGTTTTGGAAAGCTGATAGTTGTGGAAAAATAGTTAAACTGCGACAGCAAGCTCCCTGAACTTGCTAATCAGTCTCTCCTTTTTCTCCCCCTCCAAAAGTACATGTTCCAGAACCTCATCAATTCTTGAAACAGGTATTACCTCTATCTTTCCTTCGTGCTCAGCATCAAGCAGCACGTCGTCTGTGTTGTCCTTCGGAATGACGACCTTCCTGATTCCTGCCTGAATTGCGGCTTCGATTTTTTGAGTAACGCCACCCACCGGCAACACCTCTCCCTTCACGGACAGGCTTCCTGTCATCGCAACAGACTGGTCTATCGGGATACCCTCTATTGCTGAAATAACGGCTGTTGCCACACTTATACTGGCCGAATCACCTTCAACACCCTCGTACGTTCCTACAAACTGGATGTGTACGTCCATGTTTGAGATATCCCTTCCGGTGTACTTTTTAATTATGGCAGAGACGTTTATCACAGCCTCCTTTGCAATCTCCTGAAGCCTTCCTGTTGCTATAACCCTGCCCTCTGATTTGCTCATTGATGGTGTCACTTCTGCGATTATTGGCAGAACGATTCCTGCAGACTCGCCTATCACCGCAAGCCCGTTCACTCTCCCCACTTCGTATCCCTCTGTCAGGAACAGCTTGTAGTCCTTCCTTCTCTCGATGTATTTGTCAGCGAGCTGTTCCTCAATCGTCTTTGCGATCTTTTTTGCCATCAGCACGTGTTCGACTCTGACGGTGTCTGAACCCTCACTTTTGGCAATATCTCCGGCAGTTCTGATAAGTCCACCAAGCTCTCTCAGTCTTAAGGTCAGATGATTTCTTCTTCCAGCTCTTCTCCTTGCTTCTTTGATTATCTCAGCGACAGCATATCTGTCGAAATGTGGAATCTTACCGTCTTTAACGACCTCCTGGGCAACGAATCTCACAAGCTTCCTTCTGTTTTCGGGAGTGTCTGGCATTGTGTCGTTCATGTAAATCTCGTAGCCATAGCCCTCAATTCTGCTCCTCAACGCCGGATGCATGCCCATCAGAGCATCGAGATTGCCCGCAGCTACGAGAATGAAATCACAGAGTACCGGTTCGGTTCTGACCATAGCCCCGCTGCTTCTTTCGCTCTGACCGGTAATTGGAAACTTCTTTTCCTGTAATGCTGTCAGGAGCTTCTGCTGAGATTCGATAGTCAACGTGTTGATCTCATCGATGTAAAGTACACCTTTGTGGGCCCTGTGAATTGCCCCCGCCTCCACCCTCTCATGTGCTGGAGTTTCCAGACCACCGCTCTGGAAGGGATCGTGTCTGACGTCTCCAAACAGAGCTCCGGCATGGGCCCCGGTGGCATCCTCAAACGGAGCGGTGACTTTCTCAGAGTTGTCAACCAGCAGTTTTGGAACGTTTCTGTCTTCTCTGGGGACGAAATAGCGGGACATCATCAGTATTAGCACTGCAGCAATTATACCCCATATCAGGTTTGCAGGATTTGTGATGATGGTGTAGCCGATTACCAGAAAAACAAGCGTGAATATTATGAAGTTCCTCGCCTGAGCTTTTTTCATTGCCTCCTCCTTGTAGGCCTCGACGATCTCTCTGCCCTTACCTGCTGGGACAAGCCTTATTTTCGGTTGATTTGGGTCCTGTGGATTTGGGTAAACCAGGATATCTTCCAGCTCCTCCTTCGGGAGCAGCTCTGCCATCGCCTTTGCCAGCATCGATTTTCCGGTACCTGGTGAGCCTATGAGCATTACATGCCTTTTCTGAACTGCAGCTTTTCTTATAGCTTCTACTGCGTGATCCTGGCCAATAACCTGATCAATCAGCCTTTCAGGTACCGATACATCCCTGGTCGATTCAAATTCCAACCCACCGAGGATTTCAGCTATTTCGTCACTCATCTCAATCAAATCTTTAACCCCAAGGTATTAAAATAACTAACCCAGCATTCTACACCTTCCCAAATACCACACCTCAAGTTTAATACACTTGGTTGCTTCGCAGTCAGTCTCGGTGCATGCGAAACAGGGAGGGAGTCCTGTGACCTCCTCAACTCTGTCCAGCACCGCCTTGAGGTCAAATTCTTCTTCCTCTTCCTCTTCCTCTGCACCAGCCGGAACTATTTTGAAGGTTTTGACACCGTCAACAACGACCTCGACTCTCCTTATGAGCCCCTCTTTTTCCAGTTTTCTCAGAATCCTCGAACATTTGCTGCTGTCAATGTTCAGTTCTTTCCACAGGTCTTTTTGCAGAACTGCTCCTCTCTCTTCGAGAATCTTCAGTATTTCTTCTCTCGTATCCACTATCTGAAACTCGGTCATTCTTCTTGTGGCTGGATTAAAACGACGTTATTGCCTCTTAGCACTATCTCGCCAAGGTTCCTCAGCTTTTCGTCTCCCCTGCACTCGGTGGCATTTGTAAGGTACAGATTCATGTAGTCATCGACCCCTTCAAGTCTGCCTACCAACTGGTTTTCCTCACCCTTCATTTCGACCCTAATTATTTTTCCTATCAGTGATCTCACCATCTGGTTCGGAAGCACCCTATCACCTCTCACTGAGCATTTGCAGAAAAAGTATATAACTACTCATTTTAAAATCTTTCCCAATGATCGTGGTAACCGGTGGAGCAGGGTTTATAGGGAGTCATGTGGTCGACAGGCTGGTAGAATCCGACGATATAATAATTATAGACAATTTCTCAAGTGGAAAGCCTGTGTTTGTGAACAAGGAGGCACAGTTGGTCAGAGCGGATTTAACCTCTGATGATATAGGGATGTACTTTAAAGGTGCAGATGAGGTATGGCACATTGCAGCAAACCCGGATGTTAGGGTTGGGGCCGAGAATCCTGACGAAATCTACAGAAATAATGTTCTTGCAACCTACAGGGTTCTCGAGGCTATGAGGAAGGCGGAGGTGAGCAGGATTATTTTCACGTCAACCTCAACGGTCTATGGTGAGGCAAAGGTAATCCCAACACCTGAAGACTACTCCTGTCATCCCATAAGCATTTATGGGGCATCTAAACTGGCGTGTGAGGCTTTAATAGAATCTTACTGCCATACCTTTGAGATGCAGGCGTGGATCTACAGATTCGCCAACGTTATTGGAAAGAGGAGCACGCACGGAGTGATATATGATTTCATAATGAAGCTGAGGAGAAATCCAGATGAGCTGGAGATTCTGGGAAACGGTGAGCAGAATAAATCCTATATCTATATAAGTGACTGCGTTGATGCCATGTTTGCAGGATTAAAGGCCAATGAGAGAGTCAACATTTTCAACATAGGCAGTGAGGATCAGGTTAAGGTCAGGAGGATAGCGGAGATCGTTTGTGAGGAGCTGGGATTAACTCCCGTGTTCAGATTTACCGGTGGGGAGAGGGGATGGAAGGGAGATGTGCCTGTAATGCTTCTGGATATCGGGAGGCTGAAAGCTTTGGGATGGAGACCAAAGTACAGCAGTGAAGAGGCTGTTAGAATGGCGGTTAGAGATCTGTTAAATGAATAGAACCGAGAAAACGACGGCAAAGATACCTGTCAGGAATATTCCATCGAAGGTTCCAGCTCCACCAATGCTTACGACGCCCGAACCTATTTTGTCAAGGTCTTTCAGATGGAGTATATCTGCCCCGAAAAGGGCGGATAAAACTCCTGTTGAAAATGCGAGCTTTGGCAGCAGTATAAGTGGCTTTCCGAAAAGAATCAGTACTAAAAATCCAAAGAACGCTGCTGAGAGTGGAGGAACAAGCATGGGGACGACGATCCCAACACTCGGAACGGGTCTGGCAAAGCTGTAGATTATGGCTGTGCTGAGAAGAAAGACGATCAGCCATGCATCAGGAGGTAAATGCCTGAAAAGATCCATCATGGCCTTAACTGCAAGAATTGAAGGAAAAACGCACCCTCCCAGATTTACGGCTATAACCATTTTCTGTTTTCTCCTCACTGCATACATCAGGCCGAAAATTCTGTACCTCGTTTCGTATACAACACCCTCCTTTTCGTAAACGGGGATGTTTATGAAACTGCCAACCAGTATGAAGAAGAATATCGTCATGGCAGTCTGACCATCAACACCGAAAACGACCTGAAAAACAGTTGTGCCGGTGAATATGAATAGTACGAGAAAGAGCGGTACCACTATAAGCAGCAGAAACAGGGGAAGAATTAGAGGGGGAAAGAGGTAATCCCTCATCTGACTCTTCTTCTATCCACCACTATGAAATCCTTAAGGGATCTCACACACTCAAATGGAATTATGTAGAGCCCCTCCTCCTTTTTAAAGTCCGGTACCTCGTTTTGGGGCTTTACCAGCAGGTTTACAATACTTCCAGTCTTAAAGTCAACCGTTATGTTGTAGAGAGTACCAACCACAGTTCCATCAGTCAGCACAACTGATTTGCGGGCCAGACTTTTTGCAGGAACGTACATTTTATCACCATTTAAATTTTCAATCAACACATATAAATTTTTGTCGCTCACTTCCTTCTTGTGACAAGGTATTCGGTCAGTTCAACAAGCAGATTCTTTGCATCGTTGTCGGGAAGAACATTTAACTTCTCTTTTGCGATATCTGCTAATTCTCTCGATTTGGTCATTGCGTAGTCAACAGCTCCACACTCTTTCAGCTTGTCGATGTCTTCCCGGATTTCCTCTTCCTCCGCTCTCTCTTTACCAAATGTCTTCAGCTCCACACCCCTTTCAAAGGCTTTTATTACGATCAGGGTCTTTTTACCCTTCAGAAGGTCGCTTCCCCAATCCTTTCCGGTTTCCTCCGTTAAGTCCAGCAGATCATCGTGGATCTGAAATGCCATTCCACTCAGTATTCCATAGTCCCACAGGCTGTTAACGACCTCTTCACTTTCTCCGAAAAGAATTGCAGGTATGGAAGCCGCAGCAGCAATCAGGACACCCGTTTTGAGTTTTATCATCTGCATGTACTCCTCTTCGGACACTTTATCCCTGCCCTCAAAGCTCATATCCATATACTGACCTTCACAAATCTTTATGCACACCTCGGACAGCCTCTCCACAGCCCTGACGATATCACGTTTCTCAACATCACACCTGGTGAGCAGCTTGAAAGCCTCGGCAAAAAGGGTATCACCGGCGAGAATTGCAGTAGCCTCTCCGTAAACCCTGTGGACCGTAGGAACACCCCTCCTCATCTCATCTCTGTCCATTATGTCGTCGTGGACAAGGGTGAAGTTGTGGATAGTTTCAACACTAACAGCAGCGGGTAGAATTTTCCTGTAATCCTTTCCCAGTGCTTCCGCTACCAGCAAGCTGATTACAGGTCTCAGCCTCTTTCCTCCCGCCTTTATCAGATGTCTTGCGGCTCTGTAAAGTCCTTCCGGCTCAAGCTCGGGGAGGTATTTGGCAATTGCCTCGTTTATGACATCCGCTCTTTTAGCAATTTCATCCTTCAGCATGCTATCTACCCTTTCGAAATTCTATCCATTCTCTCAGCCTGCCCGTTATGAACGTTTTTGCCATTTTCAAATTCTCTGTATCCCGACAACCCGTTAAAAACATTGCCGTTTTTAACCCTTTTCTAAAGTACTCCAGCATGGCCTTCACTTTCTCAGCCCCTTCAGTTGCTGGCCTGAGGAATGGCAGTGCAGCACTCCCCAAACTTGCTCCCAGGGCCAGACTCTTTGCAATATCGAGACCGCTTCTTATACCACCGGTCGCTATAAGGGGCAGAATTCCCCTGCAGTCCACTATGCTGAAGGCAGTAGGCAGTCCCCAATCCCAGAAATCGAATCCAACGGCCTTTGATACATCGTCCTCAACTCTGTATACCTCAACTCCGCTGAAGGTTGTACCGCCCTTACCACCAACGTCAATTGCAGAAACTCCTGCGTCTTTAAGCATATTCGCAATTTCCCGGCTTATCCCGGCACCGGTTTCCTTGGCGATTACCGGCACATCTATTTCTCTGCAGACCTCCTCTATCGCTTTAAGGCAGTTCTCGGCGTTCACATCTCCCTCAGGCTGCACAGCCTCCTGAAGGTAGTTGAGATGGATGGCGACAGCGTCAGCTTCTATCATCTCAACAGCCTTTTCAACGACCTCAACCCCTTTTTCCAGTACCTGCGGGATGCCAATGTTTGCATAAATAAAAGCAGTCGGTGCCTTGTCCCTTACAACGGTAAAGCTGTCTGCCAGACTTTCGTCCTCAATTGCAGCTCTCTGACTGCCAACTCCCATTCCAACTCCGACCTCTTCAACAGCTTCAGCAAGATTGGCGTTTATGCTCTTGGTTTCAGGATGGCCTCCGGTCATTGAAGCGATCAGAAACGGAAAGCTTAGTTTTTTTCCAAAAAACTCTACTTCAGTGTTTATTTTGTAGTAATCTATTTCTGGAAGGGCCTTGTGTATCAGCATGACATCTTCCAGGCCGCTGTAAAGGGATTCCACCTCTTTATCGAGGCAGATTCGTATATGATCCATCTTTCTTTTTGACGTCATCATACAATCACCTCGGTTCCAATATCTCCCCCATCAAGGAACGTCCTGATGTTCTCATAGCATCCTCGGAAAATGTAAACCTTCTTGTTCTTCATCTCAAACACTCTTTTTACCTTTTTGATCATTCCGCCGGTTACATCTTCCCTTCTGCCCCCTTCTTCTCGAATTCTCTCAATATCTCCCAGCCTCAGCCTTTTAATTACTTTTCCCCCGAAAATAACTCCGTCAACGTCGGTTGCAAACCCCACTCTTTTGACGTTCAGTTTTTCTGCGAGATATACAACAATATCGTCTCCGGATAAGACCTCCACCCCGTCAGCTCCGATGATTACATCCCCATGGAGGACGGGAAGAAAATTGTTTTCCAGGGCTCTCCTGATATGTCCCAGATCACACATCAGATCGGTATCTTTCCTGAAGAAGCAGAAAGGGTGGATGGGCATAGCCGGGACATCAAATTCTGTCAGGGTTGAGCAGAACCTCTCACTCAGCCTTAAACATGCGAGATGTACTTTTGAAGCGCCATGCGAGCTGAGACCGTACCTCCTAACGTGAGGATGCCCAAAGGAGCCTGCACCGTGCACGACAATCAGCCCGCTCCAGTCTTCTGAGATTGCTCTGCAGACCTCCTCAAGATTGCTCTCATTTAGCTTCTCAAATGCACCTTCTCTCTTGTCGGTTATCACCGATCCACCGATTTTCAGTATCCTGAGTTCATTCATCTTCAATCCTGACCCCCTCCTCTCCGCACCTCACCACAATGCTGTTTTCCGGGATAACTCCTTCAAGGATGCCAAACAAACATCCTCCACCACCAGCTCCAGTAATCTTTGCATTAAGCCCCCTTCTTTCAAGTTCAGCAATCACCCTGTCAATTTCCGGGGTGCTCACGCCTATCGCTCTCAGCAGGGACTGGTTGATCGAAATCAATCTTTTTATTGTTTCTTTGTCACCCATATTCCGGCTGGCCTCAATGGAGATGCGATCAATTGCGTCAAAAATTTTCTCGGTGATTTCCGGATGCTGTTTTTTCAGCACTGCCACCTTTGAAACCATTTCTGCAGTTGACCGCCTTCCCATGTTGATCACGAAGAATTCAAAAGGCACATTCAGCTCTCGTCTTTCTGGAAACAGCCATGCACCACCGTATGTGGAGATGAACGGATCTATGCCACTTGCTCTTCCCTGCACATCGATTTCTACCTGCTTTGCCATCTCAAAAATTTCCTCTCTGCTCATTTCAATTCCGAATTCGGCACTCAGGGCCTTAATTGTAGCAACGATTACAGCTCCCGAGCTTCCCAGCCCTGAGCCAATAGGAATATCGCTTTCAATCTCAATCTGGGCTCCGCTCAAATTGAAAACCTCTCCAAACCTTTTTACGGCGAAACTGACGTATGGATGAACTCTGAAATCCAGTCCTGTAACTCCGATCTGTGATTTTATTTTGAACTCCCGTGCCCTTCTTACCTTAACTCGGCAACGCAGATTGATGGCAGAAACAATAGCATGTCTTCCATATACAACTGCATGTTCGCCGAATAGTATTATCTTGCCTGGGGCGGAAGCAATCATTGAGAACTGTAGGCTGATTATTTAAAGAATTTTGTGATGCTCAAAATTTTTTTTAACTTGGTGGTTACTTGCATGTGTTGTTCATTCTTATACTTACCTCAAGGTGCAACTCAAACTGCAGATACTGCGGTGGTTATGATCCGCACCTGATGCCCGAAGAACCGGAGTACTCGATAGCTGATCTGCAAAACTTTATCTCACAGTACGACAGGCCGTCAATAGCTTTTTACGGCGGAGAACCCCTTTTGAGAACAGATCTGATAATGAAAATAATCGATTGCGTAGATGCCGAACACTTCATACTTCAGACTAATGGTTTGTTGCTGAACAGACTTCCCGGGGAGTACATAAGGGAATTCTCAACAATTCTGATCTCCTTTGACGGAAGGAAGGATGTTCATAACTACTACAGAAGAGGTACTTACGACAGGGTTCTGGAAAATGCCAGAAATGTGAGCAGACAGTTTGACGGAGAGCTAATCGCCAGAATGGTGGCCAGCTCGGAAACCGACATTTACCTGGATGTGATGCACATTCTGTCTCTGGATGTTTTTACACACGTTCACTGGCAGATAGATGCAGTCTGGAGCCGTTACAGGTGGAACTTCGAGGAATGGGTAGGCAGGTATAATGCAGGTGTTAGAAAACTTGTGAATTTCTGGATTGACGAGCTGCAGAGGGATAGGCTGCATAACATTGTTCCGTTTCTCGGCGTTGTGTCAGCGTTAAGGAGAGGGTATCAGAGTCCGCCTTGCGCTTCAGGCTATGAGTCATTTGCGATAACTACCGATGGCAGGATTTTAGCCTGTCCGGTATGCCCCGATCTGGAATGGAACAACCTGGGTGACATTTTCTCCGGGTTTAGGAGGGGCGTTAATATTCTTGAACCCTGCCCGAACTGCAATTACTTCAGATTTTGCGGTGGAAGGTGCCTCTTCTTTAATAGGGAAAGGCTCTGGGGTCAGAGAGGATTTGAACTGGTTTGCTCAACGGTCAGAAACCTCGTGGATTCCATACTTGCCAGGAAGGATGAGATCTCATGTGAAATAGCATATCCTGAATTCCTCAACACCACGGAGATCATTCCATGAAGTATATATTGAAGAAAGGCGGAAAGAGAAATATGAAAATTGTATTTCATCCGAAATTTTACACCGTTTACACAACCGATCCTGCAGCAGAATCTGGTAGAATGGAAGCAATAGTTGAAGAATTACAGGATTTTGAATTTGTTGAGCCAGAGCCTGCGAGAAAGGAAGATATACTGCTCGTGCACACGCCCGAGCACTACGCATACGTTAAAAGCGATGAGAAGGTGTATGAGGTTGCAGCACTGGCGGTTGGCGGGGCAATTATGGCCTCAAGGATCGCATTTGATGAACCCTCGTTTGCCGCAGTAAGACCCCCCGGTCATCATGCAAGTCCTGATAGTAGCTGGGGCTTTTGTTATTTTAACAACATCGCAATAGCGGTGAAAAAGCTACTTGAAGAAGGTAGAATCGGCAGAGCGGTGATCGTTGATTTTGATCTCCATTTTGGCGATGGCACATCCAACACCTTTGCAGGGGATGACAGGGTGAAGTACTTTCACATGCAGGGAGGGGATCTCGCTGGAATTGATGACTTTCTGGCCGGAGAAGAGTATGACATCATAGCAGTTTCAGCCGGTTTTGACAGACACAAAGCCGATTGGGGTGGTATCCTGGAAACTGAAGATTACAGAGAGATCGGGAAGATAGTTAAAGAGAATGCGGAGGAAAAGTGTGGGGGAAGGAGATTTGCAGTACTTGAGGGTGGTTACAATCATTCAGTCCTGGGGAAAAACGTAAAAGCGTTTGTGGAAGGAATGGAGTAGCCTGCATAATCCAGATTTTATTTTTTACTGTCAGTTAGAAAAGACCCCACAGCTTTTCTGAATTCCTCCTCGCTCTCGCACTCCTCCGCAATACCCCTGGTGAATAGTTCGATGTATCGCCTTTTATCCACACCGAAATAGTCCCTTTCGCATGTTCCCCTGAAGTACATCCTGTTCACAGGGTTTTGAGGATCTTTAAGCACATCTGGAGGGCAGAAAGGGGCGCCATAGTAAAACTGGAAAAAGCAATCGTCACTCACTTTTTCAAACCTCGTTACGTCGAGAAGAATCAGTCTGCCGTCCTTGTACATCACCTCGTAGTCTTCCCATGGTGTATATACGTAACCGTCCCTCCACAGTCTGTATAGCAGCCTTGCGGTGAGATAGATGGACTCCTCGATTATCTCAATACTCTCAGCATCGTTTTTCATGATGTCTCCTTCTTTGAGTTCTGAGAGGGGCAGGCCGTCATACCACTCCTGAAGCATGAACTCGTCTGTGTAGGCTACAGGAACTGCTATATTTTCTTTGTAGTTTCTGAACAGGCTCTTTAGAGGGTCAAGAATCGTGCAAAAACTTTCAATCGGGGAGTTGGGAGACAGGATATTTAAAACGAAGCTTTTGTCGCCAGCTTCGATTTTAAAAACGTAATACCTCACCCACGCAGAGATAAGTGAAATCCTGAACTCGTCTGAAATCTCATCAAGTCCCAACTCCTCTATTGCCTCGGTCACCTTCCTCTTGATGACCTCTGTCCTTTCTTCCGGGGTTTTTCCGAAGAGGGACTTCTTCAACAGTGCTACTGTAATACCCCAGCAAACAACGTGGTCTGCGGTGACATTACTCGAAAGTTCAATCCTCAAACGGGAACTCATAACTCTCCATGTTGATTTGCTCCACCCTCCGAACAATCCCCTTCGTTTTGCAGTCTTCGCAGAGCACAATGAAAACCGTCGCATCAAACTCGGATGTTCTCCTCTTGAATTTTCCCTTTTTCGTCTCCAGAATTCTGGCTCTGTGGGTTTTCCCATCATCACATATCGGACAGTCAATCTCGATGAACTCCATGTGGCCAGACCTGCAGAAGTTAATAAAGCTTTTTTGAAAATTTATGTCCTGAATATCCTCTCTCCGGCGAGTTTTTTCAGCCTGTCCATCACACCTTCATGCTCTTCCAGTCCCTCGATCACAATCAGGTTCGGCCTCATTGATTCAGCTTTTCGGATTGCAGAGAAGAGATTGGATGTGTACTCTTCTGGCGAGCTTCCTATGGTTATGACATTTTCACCCTCCAACTTTTTGGCTATAATCGCAACGCTTAACCCCCTGCTTCTGGCCTTTTCAGCAAACTCCCGGACTTTTTCCTCAGCTCTCCTGCCGATAAATACGTAGACAGGGCATGAGATATGATAAGTACCTTCCCTCTCCTTGCCGACAATCAGATCAACGTGCTTTTTAAGCTCGGCCAGTCCTATGGCGCCGGTTCTTACGACCCTTGCGGGTTTCTCCGTTACGTCGACTATGGTTGATTCGATGCCGACAGAACACTCCCCTACAACTATCGCTTCAATGTTGTCCCCCAGATCCTCAATCACGTGTCTGTACGTCATCGGGCTCGGTCTTCCGGAGATGTTGGCTGATGGAACGACGATTGGATTTCCAAGCCCTTTCATGAGTTTTAGCGGTATTTCATGGTCCGGCATCCTCACTGCAACCTTACTCCCCCCTCCGGTAACTATGTCCGGGACGGATGATTTTTTCCGGAGGACGATGGTCAGTGGGCCGGGAAAAAATGCGTCGATCAGTTTTTCAGCATCCTCAGGAACTTCGGCAAGGGAATACACCTCGTCTTTGCTTGAAACCCCCACTATCAGTGGCTTTGAGAGCGGTCTTTTTTTTATCTCAAATACCTTCCAGACAGCCCTCTCGTTCAGAGCATCGCATCCCAAACCGTATACGGTCTCTGTGGGAAACGCAACAAGTCCACCGCTGGCAAGAATTTCGACTGCTCTTTTTATTCCTTTCCCGTTGCTTTTGAGTATCTCAACCACACAGAAAACCTGCCGGAAGGTTAATTTAATTTACGTTGGATTTCTGCATCTTTAAATGGTAAAAAAAGTTTTAAGATTTCGTCCCTTAACCATGTTGGGTGATCTGATGGACAGAGTTGATGCAATTGCAAAGGAATTACTGGAAAAATACGAGGGGGTTGACAGGAAAGAAATTATTGAAAAATTGAAAAAACTGCTCATTGAATTTAAGGTTCCTGAAAACGAAGCCAGAAGGACAATGGAGAACTATATAATGAGGGAGTACGGTATTCCGAGAGAGAGTGTTAGAGAGACTTTTACGAGAATAGGCGATATAACGGAGGCAGGTAAGTGGGTAAATGTAAAGGCGAAGGTAATTCAGATCTGGGAGTCCAGCAGCCCGTCAATTGCTCAAACTGGCCTGATTGGAGATGAAAGTGGTGTGATTAGATTTTTAATGTGGACCAAAGCCAATAAACCCCCGCTTGTCGAAGGTAAGAGTTACATTTTCCGGAATGTTGTTGTGGACGATTTTGGGAATGTATTGAGACTGAACATTAACAGAACAAGCGAGATTGTTGAGGTAAATGAAGATATTGAGGTGAAACCGCTTGAAAACCTGAGAGAGGACATAGAAGTTGTTGGTGCCCTCGTGGCAATTCAGCAGAACAGCGGTTTAATTCAGAGATGCAGTGTTGAAGGATGTAATCGAGTTGTGAAGTCTGGAAAATGCCCTATTCACGGTAAGGTCAGGCCAGTGGAGGATTTGAGGATAAAGGGTGTGATTGACGATGGTGAGAGAACTTACGAGGTCATAATAAATGAAGATGGAGTAAAAGAGCTTACTGGGATAGACATTGAGAAGGCAATAAAGATGGCTGAAGAACACTTTGACAGGGGAGTGGTTCTCGCAGAGCTGAAGACGCTTTTGCTTGGTAAGTATCTGAAGGTTACTGGCAGTCTGACCCCAAGGTATCTCATTGCAAGAAAGGTGGAGTTTTACAGACCGCAGATAAGGGATGAGGTGGATAAACTTCTGGCTGAGCTGGAGGGATAAAATGACCGTGTTTATGAAGAGAGAGGTGGCAAGAAGGGTTTTTGCGAAGGAACTGATGAGTTCAACCTATGCCATGCGTGATGAGGGTGAGAAAAGTCCCGTGTACGTTCTGACACCGCTCGGGCTTAAATGCAACAGAGTTTTTATAATTGGGGCACTTACCGAGAAAACGGATGTTGGAGAGGATTCAAGCATTTACAGAATTCGTATAGCTGATCAGACTGGTTCTTTTATAGGATACATCGGCAGGTATCAGCCAGAGGCATATGATGCCATTGCAGAAATAAACGAACTCAGTCTGGTTGCTGTGACAGCGAAGGTAAGACTGTTCGAAGGGGAGACGAGAACGTTTGTGTCCATAAGGCCCGAGACCATCAGCATGGCAGAGCCGGAGTCGAGAGACTACTGGGTTGTCGAAACGGCAAGATCAACGATAAAAAGGATAAAGGAGATGGAGAGGGGAGAAGGAGAGAACGTTAAACTTGCAAGGGAGATATATGGTACAGATCTCAATGAGTACAGGAGAATGGTAAGAGAGGCGCTTTTAAGGTTGAAAGAGGAGTACGTTGAAGAAACGGAGGAAGAAGAGGTGGAACTCGAAGATGTGGAGGAAGAGGGGGAGCTTGACCTTATGCTGGTTGAAGAGGAGGAAATCGACCTTACAAAGCTTTTGGAGGATTAACAGCTAGAATTCTCCACTCACCGCCCTTTCAAAGTCGTATTCGGTCAGAATTCCTTCGGAGTGAAGTAGTCTGTTTGCTTCGAAGATGTCACCTGCATTTTCAACAATTTTTGCCGCTTCGTTCAGCTCAAAAACAGCATCGGCCGTAAAGTAAAATATCAGAGTGGATAGGGGAGTAATCAGAGCGGTTCTTCCTTTTCTGAGCTTTTTGAGTCCAAATTCGCCTTCATATGCAAGAACCGGTATCAAACTGGCTTCGGTGGTTACCTCCTCTGTAATCTTTCTCATCCGGGCGTAATCAATCCGGCTCATTGATGTGCAGCCAAGAAAACCGCCCTTTGTCAGAATGCTTGAAATGTTCAGCAGAAGCTCTTCGACTCTGAGTTCACCATCGCTTCCAAATCCTGTAACTGCCACAATGCCCCCAACCCTTTTCAAAGCCGCAACACACATCGCATCTGCAAGGGGACTTCTCACTCCAGATTCAAAGCCTACAGAAATTGCGTCTCCTCCAGCATCCACCCCTATTATCAGAGAAACGTCAAACTTTTCTGCGAAATCAGAAAGGCCCTGAACCATTTTTTCCACGCCTTTAGTGATGTCTATGGAAACAACCCTGCCAAACACCTTCGCCGCTCTCGCAATGTTGGGGGTAACTCCATCGACAGTCCTGGTATTTTCGCTTGCAATCCCGACTGTTTCGTTGATGATCTCAACATTCCTGAGCTCTTCAAGACTTCTCGGTCCGGGTTTCGGATCCACAACGATTCTATCCCAGATTACACTTCCGTGATACACCTCAAATCCAAAATGGCCGAGAAAATTTGCAACAGGGATTGTACTTACGATATCTCCTCCCCCACCAATCCCGAAGGCAAGAGCCCTCCTGCTTTTCGCCTTTTTGAGAATATCGATTATCTCCATGTTAGAACTTCAGATATCCCTTCCTCTCCAGCCATTCGACCTGCGGATTAGTATATCTCCAGATTATATCGCCCCTATCCTTCTGGAATGACCATGGGACAACGATCACAACATCGCCCTCTCTTATCCAGATCCTCTTTCTCATTTTACCGGGTATTCTTGCCAGTCGCTCCACGCCATCCTCGCATCTAACCTTTATGTGGCCAGCTCCAAGCATGGAGGTAACTACTCCGAAGAGTTCTCCCTTCTTTCTGTCTGGCAGCCTTACCCTAATAACATCGTCCTCATTACTCAGACAGACACCCCTAATCTTTTTCTTGCATCTTTGAGAAGCTTGTTTAAATATTTTGCCACTGCTAATTTTAAATCGAGAGGATGGAGACTTCCAGAGATAAAGTCTTCGGCCAGAGCATCAAAAGAAGTGTACTCGACATCTCCTCCAAACTTTGCATCCCTCTCAACTCTTAAAACCCCGAATCTGGGGAGGAGATGATACTTGGCTATGTCAAGTACAGGATTGTCCTCAATGACTCCAGCAGGACAGTAAGCCTTTCTGATCTTTTTTTCTACCTCTTCGGGTGGGTCCCTGACTGATATATAGTTTCCCTTCGAACTGCTCATTTTCTGGCCGTCAAGACCTACTAGGATTGGGGTGTGGAGACAGACAGGAGACCTGTAGCCGAGTCTCGGCAGATTCTCTCTTGCGAGCATGTGTATTTTCCTCTGGTCAATGCCACCCACTGCCAGATCAACACCCAGGTGAGCTATATCTAGGGCCTGCATGAGAGGGTAGATCATTTGCGAGACCATCGGATCCTCTTTCCTTCTGCTTACCTCATCCATACTCCTTCTTGCCCTGTTCAGGGTTGTTATTCTGGCCATTTTCAGTACATCAAGCATGTAATCCTGAGAAAGCTGATAGCTACTCCCGAACACGAACTTTGCTCTGCTCTCGTCAAGACCGAGAGCTATGAAAACTCTTTTATTGTAATCTGCAATTTGCTCAATCTCCTCAAAGCTTCCCTTCTCATTTAGATAAGCATGAATATCGGCAAGGAGGATGATTACCTTAAATCCAACCTTCTGCAGGTCCATGAGTTTCTGGACAGTCATCATGTGGCCCAGATGTATCTCACCGCTTGGTTCGTATCCAACATAGGCCGTGGGCTTCTCTGAGCTCTCGAGTAGCTGTCTCAGCTCATGCTCAGTAACAACCTCTTCCGTATTCCTTGTTACAAGCCTCAGTTTTTCGCTGATATCCATGTCCGCAAGATTTCAGAACGACTTTTAAAGTTGTCCTTTCTGCTACCTCTTTATCTTTCCGGGGAGGATGAATTCGTATCTGCCGAAAAGGAGCCTGGTAACTATAAAGCGATGGATTTTTCTCAGGTTGAGGTAAAGGCTCCATATAAACGCATCTTCTCTATAGTACTTTTCAACTTCCTTCATTACTATGGGCTCGAATGTGTATCCCTCTCCTGCGAAAAACTCATTTGCTAACTCAATAAAGTCGGAAATCAAATCTTTTCTTCCCTCCTTGAACAGATTGGCTATCAGGTCGAGGACCACCAGTCTGAAATTGTAGTATCTGTCCAGAATTCCCGGAAGAAATACTTTCTCGAGCAAAATTCTTATTCCCGGTGGACACGCACGCAGGAATATATCTGTGTCAAGCTGGTCAGCTCCGTTCCTCCTTATCATCGGCGTACTGGTGTCGAAGTAGTAGATGTCCCCGTTGATTATTGCCCAGTTTGAAATCTGCCCATCCAGACCTATTTCCAGCCCTTCACTCCTCTTTTCTTCGTTAAAGTCCCATACTTTTTTCATTTCAGCAAGAATACTACTGAAAATTCCGATTGCCTCCTCTTTTCTGGCTCTGTGGATTATACTGTGGCATATCTGCTCAAGTTTTTTCTGCATTATGAACAGCACTATCCTACCATCACCCGTAATAACGTACTCTGCACCGCTCTCCGGTATTTTTAGTCCCGCCTCGCTGAGGAGGTTAATGTACTCGTAGTAGGTATCAATGTACATCTTCACCTGTTCTTCAGATTTGAACATGGGAATCCTCTTAAAGGCAATGCCCGGGTATTCTGGAAGCTCGAAAACTGTGCTTATCTCGCCGTATCCGAGAATTCTGATGTTTTCCGGCCTTGCCGGGTTTAGCCTTTCCTCAAGGTCTAATAAAACTTCTTTGTCGACCATCATAACATTGCCCTTATTAATTTCAGCATGTCTTTTCTCTTACTTGCGATCTCAAACGCCTTCCTGAGGTTCTCTGAAATGTACGCCACATGCTCTTTATGTATGATGAGTGGTGGCAGGAACTGCAGGACTGAGGTGTCGTTGTTGGCGTACACAGCAAGGATCCCGCTATGGTAGCAGGAAATGGATAGCAAAGGACCATAACCTTCGTCATTCATTTTTATCCCCATGAAAAGACCCTTCTGTCTTATTTCTTCCACAAATTCAAATTCTTCCTTTGTTGCATTGAGATCACGGGAAATTAAAGACGCCGTGGTGTTTACATTCTCAAGAAATGAGTTATCCGACACAATTTCCAGAACCTTTTGTGCGACCACACAGCCGATTTCTGCTCCGCCAAAAGTGGAAACATGGATAAAGGGATCTTCTGCCATAAAGTCATCAAGACCTGCCCTGAAACATGTTGCGGAGATCGGATACATCCCACCAGAAAGCCCCTTTGCGGTGACTATAACGTCGGGAACAACACCATAGTGCTCAATTCCCCACATCCTGCCAGTTCTTCCGAGTCCGGTCTGCACTTCATCCATAATCATCAGACAGTCTTTTTCGTCGCATATTTCTCTCACCCTTTTGTAGAACTCCTCTGAAGGAATCGGCATGCCCAGGGTTGCGGGAATCGTCTCGAAAAGAACTGCTGCTGTATCTGAATCAACGGCCTTTTCAAGTGCTGCTGTATCTCCGAATGGTACCGCAACGAATCCAGGTGCAACAGGTTCAAATGGTTTTCTGTACTTTTCATCCCCTGCAGCAAGTGCAAATCCTGTATGGCCGTGATATCCTCCTCTGGCATACACTATTTTCTTCTTCCCGGTGTGACCTCTTGCGAGCTTTATTGAGAAATCAATTGCCTCTCCGCCACCTACACCGAAAACGACTCTTTCAACATCACCGGGCATAGTCTTTGTCAGCTTTTCTGCGAGAATCGCTCTGTGCTCGCTCATCAGGTGGTGATTACCAATGTCGAGCTCTTCCAGGGCATCTTTCAAAACCCGGGTTATTTCGGGATGTCTGTGACCGAGATTGAAAACACCTCCATTACAGTGACAGTCCATGAGCTTTCTCCCGTTTAAATCCCAGTACCAAACACCTTCTCTTTTTCCGGGAACAAAATCTATTCCAACTGCTGTGAAGAACCTTGCTTTGGCCGGAGAGACGTGCTTGGAGAACAACTCGGTAACTGCCTGCTTGTCCATACGTCTCACAAATACCATGTTTAAAAATTTGCATTGAAATTAGATATAGTTTTTGAGAATTATCCTGTACACCCAAAAAGTTGTCTTAATCCGAAATAGGTCTCGGAGGGCCCGGACCGGGATTCGAACCCGGCTCCTGGGATCCACAGTCCCAGAGGATAACCACTACCCCATCCGGGCCATTTCAAAGGTTCAGTCCATCCTGATACATTACGATTTAAATCTCTTTTCTTTAACTTCAGAAACCGAGCGCCGGGGGTGGGATTCGAACCCACGCGGGCAACGCCCAACGGCTTAGCAGGCCGTCGCCTTACCGCTCGGCAACCCCGGCACTTAAGTAAGTTTCTCCAAAGCAATTTAAGAATTTTGCTCATGGTTGTGAACTGGTAGTTCATTAGTGGGAAACAGTTAAATTAAATGTTGGGGGATAATTAAATGAGGTGATAATGTGGGAGAAAAGGTGAGGGATAGAGAACATCATGAAAGACTCTTCAAAGCATCAATGAGTCCGGTGAGACGAAAAATTGTTGCGGCAATTGGAGTTCAGGGCAAAACCAGGGAGGAACTTAAAAAGGAGCTTGATCTCTCCGACTTTCAGCTTAAGTTTAACCTCGACTGGTTGCTGAGGGAGGGATTTTTAAAAGAGGAAGATGGAAAGCTAAAGCTCACTGATGATGGGATCGAACTCCTTGAAGCTGGTTAAGTTACGATATCACCAACTTTCTCGAGTTCCATAGCCTTTTTTATTTCCATCATAGTGAGATCGAGAGGATCATCGATCTTTACTCCGTGTTTCAGGCTGAGATTCCTCATTTCAGGTGATGTGGGTCCAATCGCCGGATCTCCGGGAACTCTGAAAGATACATCGAAGATAACAAACTCCAACTTTGTCTCGTCTTCGGGAGAGTAGGCCATAGCACCCTGGAGACCAAACATTCCTATTATGCCTGGCGGAATCTCTCTCTCACACGTTTCGATAAACCTTTCCGCTGCCTCATATACTTCTTGCTGTTTACTTTCCCGCATTGTGACTCCAAAGTGTCCGATTTCTTCATTCTTTACAGGAACATTGATTTTTAGCTGATCTTTTGCCGGAAGATTGAGAAATCCCTGTAGATTAACCTGTCTCCTGTCGCTGAATCCCACGAAGTCAAAATTGCCAAAAACGTCTTTAAGAGCGTAGCTGTGGAAGTTTGCGTTGAATCTTGCTCCAAGCACATATTCCTCTATTCTGGCTTTTTTCAGACCTTCTTCGTCAATTACACCAGCTTTCAGGAGTTCTTCGGCCTGTCGGTAGTAATCCTCGGGTGAAGATGCGTAGAAAAACGCCCTTTCAAGCGGATTTTTTGCCTGCTGAACCTTCACAACAACAAGTCTGTCTATGTCTTCCGGGGATTTGAACTCCTTTGGAAATCTCAGACCTGCCTTCTCCAGCAGATAATACTGTCCCTTTTCGTAATCTCTTTCTTCAGCCCTCAGCATGAATCTGTTTCCGTATATTGGGACCCTGAATTCTCTCTCAATTCCATCATAGCCAACGTAGACAGCAAAGCTTCTGTTTGGAATGAAGATGGTGTTCATTTCCACAAGCTTTTCCTGAACATCCTCCTCAAGAAGATCTCTGAACCTTTCGAGCATTATCACCTCATCGTAAAGGTGTCTGTTGTATCTGGTGTAGAGCCTGTCCCTCCCCTTTTGAACAACGACAACTGTTCTGAAGCCCCAGGCTTTTGCAGCCATTCCAACTTCTTTTGCAGAATGAGAGCCAAAAATGCCGATGGTGACGTCGTCGTAGCTTTCAGCAATTTTTTTGACGTTCATGTAGTAGGTTTTACCCCACTTTTAAAATTTGTTTTCCCATAACCCGGTCATCTCTACAGTAAACTTTAAATCCCTCTTTGTTTAATACGATTCAGGGCTCGTAGCTCAGCGGGAGAGCGCCGCCTTCGCGAGGCGGAGGCCGCGGGTTCAAATCCCGCCGAGTCCACTTAATCCTTTCGTATCATCTTCAGAAATCGCAAAGGATATCTCAGAGGGAACAGTTTGGATCCCAGATACTTTCCGTTTACACCATCAATCAGTTTCATGAATTTTACAAAGCGGTCAAAGCTACTTCTTCTCAACAGTGAGGCCTCCATATTTCTGGCCAGAAACTTGTTATTCCTGAGAAGTTTCGATGGATAAGTCTCACAGCGTGAATCGGTCAAACTGTATGAGAGCAATTTTGCTGAAAGAATTGCGCCGCTCATTCCCTCGCCCGTAAACGGATCAACAAGACCCGCAGCATCTCCAATGCGAATAATCGTGGTATCATCTGTATGCTCGACAACCTTCTTTTCCTTTTTGAAGTACAGGCATGCTGCGTAACTGTAGTCAAGAAGTCCCGCTCCGGTTTTCTCATCATGAAAAATTTTCAGCTTTTCATGGATATTGTCAATGTAACTTTTCAAATTCTTCATTTTTACCTTCTCTCCTCCACATCCGATGTTGGCCCTGTTTTTACCGAGAGGAAATATCCAGTAAAGAGTACCCGGCTCCTCTGCACTCATCTCGCAGATGTTCGTTTTCTGAATTGCCGAGAAATCTCCACATACTATTTTGTAAATCCCCACGCCGCAGTATTCATTTTTCATTGATCCTCTTGCGTCTATCACAATGTCGTAATCGGAAAGATCGTGTGGATCCCTTTTCTCGCCAAAATGGATTTCAACACCCATTGATGATATCCTGTCAATTAGGCTTTTCTGCCATGCAATCCTGTCGATCATCCAGCAAAACTCTTCCGAGTAGTGAATGGTGGATGTCACCGTTTCATCGCCGATGTTGAATTTCCACACTATGTTCGTCAGCCTGTTTTTTACGAAAGGTTTTACCATATGGCCAACCAGCTTGAAAGAATTGCGCTGGTTAATCAGGGCCTCCGCACAGTCAATTCTGTACTTGTCAATGCTCATTTTTTCAAAAACATCTATCTCTGCGTCGGCGATCTTCTTCTTTATCCAGAAAGCGGCTAAAAGTCCGGCCAGACCTCCACCCACGATTCCTGTTTTGAGTTTCATTTTTCTCAATTCAACAATCTGCACATATATAATTTTTCGTATTTTATTTACTGCCAAATTCAAGCGGAAAAAATAAAAATAACCGCAAATGAGTAGATGTGATGAAAGGAGCGGTTGGCAAAATTTACGGTGAGGCCTCATCATTTGAATTCAACTTTGTGGTATTCAACCAAAAGCAGGTTAAAAGAGGGGATTATGTTAAGGTGTGGAACGATGTTGATGGCTGGGTTGTGGCCTATGTTGAGGATATCGTTGCCAGATCAAATGTCAGGAACAGGGAAATAAAGGAAATTGTAAATGGTTCGAACGAGGTTTTTATCGCCAAGGCCGTAGTTTTAGGCAAAAGGGAAGACGGCAGACTTAGAGTTCCACGAAGCCCTTTTGTTCCAGGCGAAAGCGTGTTTCTTGCAGAAGAGAAACTAATTGCTGAAGTACTCGGCCTGAGTAATGAGGGGGTGTACATAGGTCTTCTGGGAGATACTGGAGTAAAGGTTAAGCTCAACCCCAACAGTCTCGTTCAGAAGCATGTTTGCATTCTTGCAAAAACTGGGAGTGGTAAGAGCTACACGGCCGGAGTTATTATAGAAGAGTTGCTTGATCATAACGTTCCTCTACTGATCGTAGATCCGCATGGCGAATATCGCTCAATGAAGTATCCTAACGAGCAAATTAGCGGTGAGTTCGGGATAAAACCGAAAGCTTATGCTGATAAAATCAGAATTATCGTCCCACCGATTTCACCCTTTACAGACAGAGCTGATGGCGTTCTCGTTCTCGATGGGGTAAATCTGTCTGCCGAGGAGCTGATCGAACTTACTGGTTTGAAGAACCCAACTGCTCAGGCGCTGCTCTATCAGGCTCTCAAAGAGCTTAAGGGTGATGACTACACCATAGCGGACATAATTGAAGAGGTGGAAAAGATCAGACATAACGGCAAGTGGACTTTGCTGGGGGCGCTGACAAAGGTCGAGGAATCAGGACTTTTTGGAGATAGGCCGACGGACTTAAGCAAGCTGCTTCAGAGAGGTAAGGCAACGATACTTGACCTCAGGGGTGTGGAGCCCTCGTTTCAGGATCTGATAGTTTCAAGAATCTGCACAAAGCTGTTTGAACTCAGGAAACTCGGTAAGGTGGAGCCGGGAATGATCGTCATTGAGGAGGCGCACAACTTCATCCCCGAAAGGGGTTTCGATAGGGCTGTCTCCACAGGGATTTTGAGGACGATTGCGAGTGAGGGGAGAAAGTTCGGTCTGGGGTTGATGGTCATAAGCCAGAGGCCAGCGAGGGTTGACAAAAACGTGATCAGCCAGTGCAACACCCAGATCATACTGAGAGTTACGAATCCGAACGATATCAACGCAATAAAGAACGGAGTTGAGGGGATTACTGCCGAGATGGTTGAGGAAATCAAGAGATTACCGCCAGGAAACGCCATGATAGTAAGTCCAGAGCTTGAGAGACCCGTCATCGTAAGGGTCAGGTGCAGGAAAAGCATGCATGGTGAGGCAGTAAATGTTACAGAGTCAAAAAGAGAGGTCAAAAAGAAGAAACGGGAAAAGAAGCAGGAGAAAAAAGGATTCCTCAGGAGACTTTTTGGCTAAAAATCTGATATCTGGAGGCAGTAATTCCCAGACCTGACGAAAAAACCATTCAGATTTACGCCTTTTCTTATTATCTGCCTCTTTTTGAATTTCGGGCGTGCTCCATAAAGGTAATCTGCTACTGTAATACCGTATGCCCTTTCAAAGGCCGCAACCGGTGTCGTGAGTCTGGCGTTTATCTCTATAATGTAGGGCATGTCGGAATAAACGACATCCACACCAACGTATCCGTTAAGACCTCTGATGCACTCAACAGCCTTCAGAGCCTCGTTTATAACCTCTTTTCTGGTTTTATCATCCAATCTTGCTGGAACCACAGAACCTATGTACTTAAAGCCATCAAGAATCTGCTCATTCACGCTTGCAGCCCTGATATCCTCACCGGCGATCACACTGACGCTTAGATTTTTACCTTCAATGTACTCCTGGGCTATATATCCCTGCGGAACAGCTTCGCTGAACCGTATACCTTCACCAGCGCATGAAGTTCTTGGTTTAATCACGAATGTCCCATCAAGTGGCCTTTTGGAGGTTTTGGGCAGGTTGACCTTCATTTTAAGTTTTTTGTATAGCACCCATTTGTCCGAGGTAATTGATATGGCCTTGCTTGATGATCCAAGGTTTTCCGCATATCGTTCACCAATTTTCGTCAGCTCAAGCAACAGCCCCTCGTCCTCAGGAGCCACGATTAGAAAGGCATCGCTTTTTTCAAGATACCCTTCAAGGTTTTTCAGAGACCCCTCGGGAAGGCCAAACTGACTGGTATAGGGCCTCCTGACGAAGCTGTTTATTTCATAAAATTTTCCGAATCCATTAAGAGCCGCTTTGAACATTGCAAGACCTTCAACGGCGATACTGTCGTCTATTTCTTCTCCACATGTTGCAAACTCAAATAGAAATAGCTTCTTCATACCTCTATAATTTCCTCGGCCTCATCTTGCGATTTGTTGTCCTCGCCTTCCTCATTAAGGACAATGGCAATGTCGGCCGAATTTTTGAGAGCCGTTGAGAATCCGGGTTCGGCACCGATAATTATAGTTTCCTTACCCATCTCCATCGCCTTCATAAGGACAGCTTTGAAATCAGCATCCCTGGTAACGATGGCAATTGCATCTATCGAGTCGTTGTAGATCAGTTCCATGGCCTCCACTGCCAGTCTCACATCAACGTCACCGGACGTCACTATCGGTTCAAATCCCTGATTTTCTATCGCCTCGACCAGTTTTTCAGTTGCATACTGGTTCACGAACACCTTTGCGATTTTTATGTCGCCGTATTCCGTTAGTATTTCCCTGATTTCCTTTAGGTTTATATTGAACTCCTTTCTCAGCATGTTAGGACCGTCCACGAGCACCCCTACCTTTTTTCGTTGCGACAATCTTCTTTTAGAAAGGTACTCCTTAATTCTCTGGATACGGGATATTGTTGGCATGCTCTTTTTACTTTCCAAACCAAAGTTTAAAAAGCTTTTGTCAATGTAAGGCATAAAACTAGTGCATTTGCAAATCTCAACTTCTGCATAACCAAAATTTTGATAAATCCTGAATGTGAGATGAATATGAAGCCCCGTGGGGTAGCGGTCAATCCTGCCGGACTCTGGATCCGGCGACGCCGGTTCGAATCCGGCCGGGGCTACTTATTACTGCGTGAATATCGCTTCTCTAAACATGGCAATGAGTTCAGATACTCTGGATCGTTCGATCCTTACCTCAGGGCTTGTTGCAGAATTGCAGTTGCCATATCCCGTTTTCAGAGGATCGAGAGTCAGGTTGAAGTAGTCGGGGAACTTCTCAAAAAACCTGCACCAGGCATCACCGTGATCGGTCCCTCTTATTATTATGTAGATATCGTCGAATTTATTTCCCGTGTCGGCCAGTTTTATGTACGAAAACCTGTAGTTACCCTCATTCACAACGAACCTGTATCTGCCAGTTCCAGAAACGGACAGGTTGCCCTCCAAATCCGGGATTGTTATCACGAGATAAGACAGACTTCCGGCTGTGGTATTCAGGAGTATTCTTGGCTCGTAGAGTATTTTCGAATAACTCTGTTCAGTGTATTTGGAAAAAACACTTCCGGCTTCCAGAGAAAGCTGCCAGTCTTTGTATTTGTAAATCAGTTCTCCGACAGTCTGGTTGAATGTGCAGGATGTATAGTTGTACGACCCCAGACATCCGGCACTCGAGTTGAAAATCTGCCCGGTGGAGAGATTCACGCAGAAGAGTCTGAAATTATCCAATCCGCCACAGTCTGAAAGTGTATTGGTGTAATTAACAAAGGCAATGATAAATTCAGGATGGTCTTTTTCGAGAATTAAACTTCCTCCCTGCAGTTCAATCTCCACAGCTTGAGAGGGAACATCACCAAAGGCAACAGAATGGATAATGTACTGTATTTTCTTGAAACTCTGTTCAAGACTTTGGGACATCACACTTCTCTTCATATCTTCCACCATTGTGTTGACCTGGACGAAAACGATGGCCAGCACAGTCATTACTATCCCAAAAATGTATATGTATCCCAGGATTTCTGAAACTGCTCTCTCTCCGTTCATGCTAGGTAACCTCTATGTCTGTTACAATTATGGTTATATTCCCCCCAGCTTTTGATATTTCCATATTATTGTCTGAACAGTCACTGTCCGTAAAAACTGCTGGTTTGTTCACGACATTGTTGAGTTCGGATTCTATTTTGTTTTTCCACAACTTACAAAACTCGGAATCAATTTTAAAGCTGTTCACGTCATCAAAAATTACCGTATTGATATATTTCAAGTTTATTGTTGCTCTATTACCCCCCGCAGAGTAGTTTCCGAAAAAACTGTAAAGTGAGATGTAAATTGTGTCATTGGTAGCCGTCACATCTGGATCGGAAATGGGGATGGGTATTACCTTTCCTCCCACCTTGGCGAATATTCCCGACTCGAAGACGATATTTCTTGATGGCAGATCGATGCTTAGGTCAGACATCCTCCACTGTACCTCTATGTCATGGGCTGCATGGATTATTGCATTGATATTTGGAGGGGCGTGAGCAATTGCTACAGATAGTCCTGGTGGCAACTCTGAAACCCTGAATGTAGCATTGAAACTCTTTAAATTGGATATACTCCCACCATTGAGCTGTACAGATTTTGTAGTGGCGATCTCTCCTTCATACTTCATTCTTTGTACGATCTCTTTGATCTCGGCCATTGTTTTAACGGCATTTCTATAGTCCAGATTGTCAATACTGTTCGATATCACCGGGTGAGATATAACATAGATAAGCCCTGAGGCTGACAGAATAACTACAACAGTTAGCAGCGCTCCAACGACTTCTGATGCAGCTTTTTTACCCATTATGTCAGTCAAGTTTTATCTCCCCTCCAGAACTTGTTACTATCCTTACTGTATCTCTGTCAGACTGAATGGGGACTTTTTTAATTCCGGTCTCCTTTCCCAGGTAGTCCAGGGCGGTGTATTCTATATAGGAGTCGTTGATGCCGTCAACATTGACTCCATAAGTTCCCTCCGGGGCGTCCTCCCTGACCCTCAGCTTAACAACTATTTCAACCGTTTCATCTTTCTGGATTGAGGTTATGTTGACTTTTAGAATCGTTTTATTGTTCAGTTTGTCCACCTGAAGGCTAATGGGGGTTCCCTTGTTCGAAGTTGCGGTGGCACTTATGAATTCAAAGGGACCGCCGATTGATACATTTAAGGTATCCTTAATGAATATATTTTTGGCTGCGATCTGGAATATATTGAATATGGTCCTGTATGCATTTAGAAGCTCATCGGATGTGGTGGCAAAGAAATAGCATGGCTCGCCGTTGTCAGGTCTTGTAGATGCGATATCGCGGAGCAGATTCTGACCGTTGCTGCTCAGATCTGTTCCAAAACCGATCGTGCATATGGAGACGTTAAATCCGTTTATCTGTACGTTGTTTTTGAGATAATTGGCTATACAGCGAGTCTGGTCTGCTCCAGACTGGCACCAGCTACTCCCATCACAGGATCCCGAACACAGGTTGCATCCAAAGTAATTGTTGGTATCACAAATTGTTGTTTCACCGTCAGTTAGCAGTATGATGAGCGGTCTGGTGCCGTTAATACAGTTTGTGCAGTTGTTTCCTGCTTCATTCCAGATTGGAAAAACATAAGCACCGTAGTATAATGCATCGGGATGATCTGTTGCACCGTAGGGCGATAGGCTTAAAATATCGTTATTGACTACATCTTTGTCTTTCGTCATGAACTTTAGCGGAGAGTTGTTAACCACGAAGCGTTCGGCATCAGTCGAGAACTTTGTCAGCCCTACAAAGTCATCGTCACCCAGCATGTTGTTGAATTCAATAGCTGCCAGCTTGGCGGCGTCAATTCTTTTGACGTAGACAGTGGCTTTAAAGTTTACAGCCTCTTTGGTTGTGGGAACCACCACTATCCTGTATACGCCGCTTGCCGGGTTGTTCTGCAGGTATCTGTATTCTGTATCCCAGGTCCAGGACCTGACAATGTTGTAGGCAAAGTCCTTGTTTCCGGATGGGCTCACTATCCATACGTTCATTTTGACGTTGTTATCGTTGTGATTGTCCATGTAATCGCAGTAATAGGTGGCCCACCACCACCAGCCGCTCACGTCAATGTACCAGTATGGTATCGAATCGGGGAGATCAGTCACCTTGACGTAATCGAAGTTTACTGTGGGCGGTAACTCAAAGGTCATTTCCTGTTTGTTTTCGTAAGGGACAGTTTCGTTTATAATCTCCGTTCCGTTGAACTTTACAACAATGGTCAGATTGATTTTTTCAGGCGCTCTTGCTACAAATTCAATATCATAAGTTCCCTGCGCGTTATTTTCGATGTATGATTTCCCAATTTTGCTCCCGTCGACATAGTCCGAACCAACGTCATTGTTGTTTACATATATCTTTATGAATGACGTATCGAAACCCTCACCGTTCCATGGTGGGGGTGTGCAGTGGTCGCAGTAGCTGAAACAGTTAATGTCCTGGTACCAGTCTGATAGTCTGTCTGTTGTATATGCGTATATCTCGAGTTTACCGGCATTGGGGGAGTAGTCTGTGGTGTTTACGGTTTTTCTGATCACATTCGGTACAACACTTAAGTTGAATTGTTTGTAAATTGAATCCCAGTCCATACTTCCAGAAACATCTATTATCTGCGACACAGATAGGTTTATCGCCTGATTGACGAACCCCCTTCCTTCCAGCTTAAGGTGGACTTCAAAGGTCTCTCCTGGTGAAACATCTTTAGGTTCAACCCACTTGTCGTACACCAGGTATGGGTTGGATAGCTGCGGCTTCTCTGATACGAACAGGGATTGAGTGTAAGATCCATTACATATCGGAACTCCGTTATCCATCCATTCGGAGTCGTTAATCCAGGCTGTGATTTCAGCTATGCATTCGTAGTCGTATGTACCCACACTCTTGCAGTTGGTTAAGTCGGAAACCGTAAGATGTCTGGAATCCGTTATGCTGTCACCTTTAATTTCCGTACCGTTCCACAGAGTTACATTCCACGAGACGCGATCTGTAATTTCTGAAGGATTGGCGAAATAGATTGACAGTGTTGTTTCTCCTCCCTTCTCAATGCTGTTCGGGTCGAACTCAATTCTCGGCTTTACCTCGAAGGGGCACTTCTCCTTTCTTGTGTATTCTATCTGCGGTTTCTTCTGTTCAGATTCAGCTTCAATACTGAGAATGTCTCCGGATGTTGCAATCTTTATAACCTCTCCAGTTCCTGGGAGTACGAATTTATCGAGTCCCAGTCCACTGTAAGATACGAAATTGCCACTGTTGCTTCGGATTTTTATGAAAACTCTGTCCGATATCTCCTGAAATTGAATTTTGTAGTCGTAGTCTCCTATTTTCGGTACAACAGATATTTTCGTCTTTATGTATCCGGAAGACGGTCGCAGGAGTATGTAGTCTGTGTAGTAAGCCGAAATTTGGGATGCTGCATCAGCAAATTGATTCTCAACAACTCTTGAAACCTGTGTTTCGGTGAGGACATCGTGAATGGACAGACCCAAAATAACAACGAATACACTTAAAATTGCAGTGAGGATGAGATATTCCATCAGCAGTGAGACACCTTTTTCTTCAACAACCAGGTCCGCCACAATAATCCACCTCCACATTTTTGAATTCAACCTTATCAATCCCAATATAACACACCCATCCGTTTATGGCGCATAGTTTCTGGATATCCGGGTTTATGGAGGTACCGTATTTTTGCTGAATTTCAACCAGATTTCTGATTTCTTCTTTTGGAAACACCATCAATGCTCTCGAACTTTCAATTCCTGCGATTACGTTTTGAGCATAGATATAAGACAGAGTAAGTATTACAACGACAGTCACGAATGCAAATAGCAGAATCATCTGCCCTTTGCTGTCACCACTCAGGTCCGCCATAATGTTAACCTCACCTCGAGAACTTTTGGTTTTGTCGTGTTGATACCCAGACAGGTGTTATTAAGTTCGGGAACCACGACAAATCTGCTCACTCTAACCGCATCCGGTGTGGATGTTTTGTTGAAGTCTGAAAGAACGGCCTTCTCTATTTTGGAACCGTTAACCCATAAAATTTCCAGCTTTCCAAAAGCTTTGATATCATCCAGAATTTTGGTCAGATTGGAGCTAAATTCCGGTGGTGTGTACAGATATCCACCGCTGCAGGTGGTATTTTCGATCATCCCAATCAACGAGCTGTTACCTCCGTTTGAATTGTCCAGAACTCTCAGGATATCATACCCGAGCTGTTTGAGCTGGATGTTGGCGTAGTCACTCCATGAAGGTGCTATCACGACGGTACTCTGGAACATCGTGTAAACTGCTACGAGCAGGAGTAGTGAGGCTGCAACTCCTTCGAGGGTGAAAGTCTGGGCTCTCAGATCCATACTTTCACCTCAAGTTTGCATACACATCTGTCTGCGATCAAATCGCAGCTCAAACCTGTGCAGTTATCCAGATAGACGAGTCTCTCGAACATCACTATCTGTCCCGATTCGGGAATCTTATCTCCACCCTGAAAAACAATGGCATCTGACAGGTTCTGCAGGCTTACATTAAATTTGTATTTCTCCCATGAAACATTAGAAAGATCCAGTCCCAGATATTTTCTGGTTTCTTCTCTGCATGTATTGTTGGCAATTAACTCAAAAAATTTTTCCACCTTCGTCCTGTTAAGGTTGTTGTATCTGGTGGTTGTGTCAAACCTGGCCAGACCCGGACGAAATTCCTTACTGTTGCAATTGGAGGTATTTATTCTATATTCCCAGTCCAGCGGGTATCCGGGATCTTCAACCAGAAGGGAAGCTACTCTGTATGAGTTACTTCCCAGCGATATTTCGTGTCTCACGTCTGCAAATACACCCGGGAGAAAATTGGCTACAAATATAAACGTGAAGAGGAAAATGGATAAACCTATCAGCAAGTCCAGGCTAAGTTTGCCCTCTCTGTCCATTCATTAAAATATGATTGTTAAACCATTTAAATCTTGTGATTACAATTATCAGATGGAGGTGTATAATAAAAATTTAGGTTAAATCTCTTTCAACTTCTCTCTCAGCTTTTTCGCACATTCTATGCTTACGTCCAGGAGCTCATCAAAAAGCTGCTCGCTGAGCAAGTATCCACCGCTTTTCTGCATAGCAACAACGTTGTCATCCTGATCCGTTGATATCGTCAGCGTATTTTTGCCAACGCTCATCTCCTCTCTGCACGGATCCACGAGGTATCGGTTGTTGACAATTAGTGAGGTGACAGAAACGGGTAGATCCCTTACAGGAAGCAGAAAGTCCTCTCCAAGCTCGAATCTCTCAGCAGGCACCCTGGTGTTCAGCAGTGCGGCTATAGCACCCAGAGCAGATGCGTCAAGCAGATTTCCGTCATCATCAAGGGCGTGAATGTCAACGAAAATTATCCACACCTTCTCTCCTTCCTCGATTACCAGTTTTGAGAGATCCACTGCTCCACTTTCTCTGATACCTCTGTCCACAACCCTGGCAAGCTCGATAGATCCCTCGTCAGGAGGACCGGGCTCGAAGGTGGGGGATGCGAGTGGCACAAGTTCAGCGTTTACGATGATAACTCCTTTATCGGGCGTATCGGGATACGGTTCCCCAGGCTGCATTTTGACTCCCACAACAACCTGGGTGTTTCCGAGTTTTACCAGAGCCGAACCCTCCGCCTTCTCCACGATGTTTGGAATGATCTCCACTTTCCTGAATTCATTGAAGGCTCTACCATCAATTCTTCCCCCATCTCTCAGCTTTGAGAGCACGTAGTCTCTCTTAATGTCGATAAGTATGTCTTCAGGCATCTTCTCTTCCCTCCGCTATTTCTTCCATCTCCTCTTCTGCTTCAAGGTATCTCTTGAGTATTGCATCTCTCTGCATTTTGTATATTCTCAACGCTCCCTTCTTTGCCAGCTCTACCGCCTGTCTGACCTCTTCCCTGGTCATACATCCATCCATTTGAAGCAGAGCAATCGACTCGATTTTACCGCTTCTGATCAGAAATGCGAACGGCAAATCTGCCTCGCCGTAATTGTCCTCCTCCTTCATGGGATCCAGAACAAGCTGACCATCTGCCTTCCCGACAGCAACCGATGTTACTATCCCCTTCATCGGTACTCCAGCGTCAACAAGGGCGACGCTTGCTGCATTAAGGCATGCCGTCCTGCTTCCTGCATCAGCCTGCAGGACTTCAACGAATATGTCGATCGCACTTCTGGGAAACAGTTCCTTCATTATAACCGCTTCAAAAACTTCTTTACTCACTTTTGAAATCTCTATGCTTCTTCTATCCGGCCCAGGCCTTTTTCTCTCCTCAACACTAAAAGGGGCCATATTGTAACGGTATCTGATCACTGCCCTGCTCGGGTCCTGAAGGTGTCTTGGATGCACCTCCCTTGGCCCATACACAGCAGCTATCACCTTGTTTTTACCCATTTCAAGGTAGCATGACCCGTCAGCTCTCTTTAAAACATTGGCCTCTATCTTAATGGGCCTGAGCTCATCAAACTTCCTGCCATCAAGACGCAGACCATCTACAATTAACTTTTCAGGTTCCGACATCAGCCTTCCTCCTTTTTATAAATTCTGCAACCCTATCCGTTAGACCCTCGGTGTGGGCCTCCTCCTCAATCAGATATATTGCTTCTTCAGCAATCGATACCTTTCTCCTGTCGCCGTTCACCCAGATCAGACCGTTCTGTCCCACAACAATTTGAACATCCAGCTCGCCCTTCAGCAGTTTGATCATGCTCCCCTTTTTTCCAATAACTCGTGGAACCCTTGCGGGATTTATTGCAACGATCCTGCCGAACCTCACGGCCCTGCATATCCTGTCTTTCATCGTAAGCGTGACCTTCATCTTTGGATCGATGTTCAGAACCTTGGCGATAATTGCATCTCCAATATCCAGAACATCGTTTGCCTTCTTGTTGGGCTTCATCTCCGGATTTTCTGATGCAGGTAGAAATGCCTGATAGGGAGAGTAGATATCGACTGCCCAGCCATTTGCAGCAACTTCTCTAACTATTCCGATAACCACGTCTCCCACAGATGGTGTGTATCTCCCCTTGAGGGGTATAACCCTCACATGAGTATCGGTCTCGTCAACAAGACCGATAATTTTTGAGTAAACCTTGCCGCCCTCAACATAGGTACCGTAACCAGCAGCTCTGGGGTTTGTTGAGAGCAAATCACCCGGAAGAACGATTTTTCTCATTATCCTATCCTCCTTAAAACTTTTGTAAGAGCCTCACCTTTGGCGACCTTACCCAGCAGGTCCATAAGTTCACCGTACATTCCCGAGGGGATGCGCATTACGCAGATCCAGCTACCATCCTTCTGCCATTCCTCCTTGGTTACCCCTCCGAAATTGTAAAGGGCAGAAATTGCCTTTCCTGTATATTCTGGCGGAATTTTAACCGCCACTTCCATTTCCTCAAATTTCATGGGAAGTATGGGCTTCAGGGCTTTTACTATGTCCTTTACCTGTGCCTCAACAGACTTGAAAATGTCAATGTGAACCTTCGCCTCTTCCATGGCTCTCTCTATTCTTGACGGGGGATGGGGCGCATTAGTCCTTGGATCTATTGTATTTCTGCTTATAAATGTTATAATCTGCTTTCTTTTTGTTTCAAGCATCTCTTTTCTCTGTTCTGCAGTAATCTGGACTTCTCCTTCCAGAATAATTTTTCTGGCAATCTCAAAAATATTATTCGTGCCGAAAACCTTTTTCAGTTCTTCAGATGATGCTCTTTCTCCTTTTTTTGCATCTTTGAACACTTCTTCTGCCGCCAGCAGCTCTTCAAAGTTTATATCCTTTCCTTCTTTCAAATCTCTCGCAAGATAGGGGTCCACCAGAACTTCAAATTCCTCTCCACCCTTCTTGAGTCTTGCGATTACAGCTTTTTCGAGGGATACCATACTATCGTTACTTCTTCAACTCTTCCGTCAATCTTTCATTTGCCCTGTCGACATACGGTTTCAGTTCTTCCACAGTCATCTCTTTGAATTTTCTGTCTTCAGTTCTTACATATCCAACTTCGATATTTTCTGCCGATATCTCGGATTCTATCGCTTTCCCCATCGCAATCAGACCCATAACGAGAGCGTCATCAAAACTCATCTCTGGGTCATACTCTTTTTCGAAGTGTTCAATTACAGCATTTCTGCCCATTCCAATAGCTGTGGCTTTGTACTCCAGTAAAGCCCCACTCGGGTCTGTCTCGTACAGTTTGGGAACGTCATCAACGCCTGCAATAAGCAGAGAAACACCAAACGGTCTGACTCCTCCAAACTGCGTGTACTGTTGCTTGAAATCGCAGATTCTCTTTGCCAGTTCCTTAACAGTTATGAGTTCGTCGTACGTCAGACGGTTAATCTGAGCCTCAATTCTCGCTCTGTCTATCAGTACTCGAGCATCTGCCACCAGACCTGATGTGGCGGCACAGATGTGCTCATCTATTTTGTAAATTTTCTCTATCGTATCGGCCTCAAGAAGCTTGCTGCCGACTCTCTTGTCTGCAATCAGTATGACTCCGTCTTTGCATTTAATACCAATCGCCGTAGCTCCCCTTTTGACTGCCTCTCTTGCATATTCCACCTGAAACAGTCTTCCATCCGGGCTGAAGACTGTAATTGCTCTATCATATCCCATCTGGGGTAAATGCATACTTACACCTCCAAATATTTCCTTTTACATTTTTTTATCGTTCCGCTGACACCTATTGTCAGCGGAATTACTCTGACATCTCCAATTTTATCGAGCAGCGTGAATGCCATCATCACTTTTTCAAGCGCGTTGTGGTAGCATCTCAGGATTCCCTTGCTGCCATCGAAATATTCAAGCCTCAGTCCACTTCCCGCTGCAAAGCACTCGCCGAACAGTGAGACCATCGACTCCATCACTGCTCTTGAAAGTGACCTCTCGTCAACTTCCCTCTCAGCTATAATCCTGAAGGCAATATATCTTTTTCTGCTTCTAAGTGATGATGGTAATCCCTTCACTGGTTAGAGACTGCGGGCAGAGAAAAAAAGTTTTGTGATATTTAGTGTTCTGATGGCCGGGTTGTGGTAATAACAGCTTTTGTTGTGGTTTGATATATCTCGCAGTTGTAAAAGAAAGATTCATCAAACTGCCGGGTCCCTGAAGGTTTTGAATGTTCGGGTTGAAAGGACAGATGATCTGGAACTGTTGTGGATCTGGGCTGAGAAGGTTCGGAAACTTGAGGAGATGTTAATGTTCGATGTTGGTAGAAAGTGGACGGTGTTGTGGGTGATAGACATGAAATCATGGCGGGCACATAACCTTTAAATATCCTTGGAGGAGTCCGTTTTCTTAGCGGTGATGTTATGACGTTCAAGCATATCGTGAGAATTGCGGATACGGATCTTGACGGGAATAAGAGTTTGATGTTCGCTCTGACCGGGATAAAAGGTATTGGATTGAGGGCAGCGAGATGCATAGTCAACGAACTGGGAGTGGATGGCAGAGCAAAACTCGGAGAGCTCGATGATGAAACCATCGAGAAAGTGAAAAAGTTTGTGGAGGAGCAGATAGAATCTTTGCCGTCGTGGCTCCTCAACAGAAGGAAGGACCCTTATTCAGGAAATGATCTCCATCTGCTGTCAAAGGATGTCGACTTCGCCAGAATGCTGGATATTGAAAGGATGATAAAGATGAAGTGCTATCGTGGAGTGAGGCATGCAAAGGGCAAAAAGGTCAGAGGGCAGAGAACAAGATCAACCGGTAGATTTGGAAGGACCGTTGGTGTTGTTAGGAGGAAGAGGTGATTTTTATGGGCGATCCAAAAAGACACCGGAAAAAGTACAGCACTCCGACCCATCCATGGGATAAGGCAAGGTTGGAGAAGGAAGTCCAGCTTGTTGTCAAGTATGGTCTTAGAAACAAGAGAGAGCTATGGAGATTCCAGAATCTGCTGAGAAAATACAGAAGAGTTGCGAGAGATTTGCTGGCAGAAATCGGTCTTCCGGGCAAGGAGGGTGAAATAGCAAAGGCGAAGGCCCAGACGGTAATAAAAAAGCTGCACAAGATGGGTATACTTCCTGAAAATGCCACTCTTGATGACATTCTGAATCTCTCTGTTGAGGATTTCCTTGAGAGAAGATTGCAGACAATGGTTTACAGGCAGGGAATTGCAAAAACGATCAAGCAGGCCAGACAGTTCATAACCCATGGTCATATTGCTGTAGATGGAAGAAAGGTGACATCTCCGAGCTTCATCGTTACAAAGGACCTTGAAAGTAAAATTTCATTGTATAAAAACTCTCCACTTGCAAAATCGTCTGAGGTGGTCTGATGGCGGAGAAGAAGAAAGGTGGGAAATGGGGGATTGCACACATTTTTTCCTCCTACAACAACACAATCATCACCATAACCGATATAACAGGGAGTGAGACCATAACCAGGATAAGCGGTGGAATGATCGTTAAGGCAGACAGGGATGAAGGAAATCCCTACACAGCAATGCAGGCGGCTCTGAGGGCAGCAGCCATCGCCAAGGAGAAGGGGATTGAGGGTGTGCACATAAAGGTCAGGGCTCCGGGTGGTAACAAGCACACAACACCTGGACCAGGAGCTCAGGCTGCAATAAGGGCTCTGGCAAGAGCTGGACTTAAAATTGGAAGAATAGAAGATGTGACGCCTATACCACATGATGGTACGAGACCACCAGGTGGTAAGAGGGGCAGGAGAGTTTGATGAGGCCTGAAATCGAGTTTTTGGAAGAGAGCGAATTCAAGGTAAAATTTATTTTAAAGAACGCCTCACCAGCTTTGGCAAACTCATTCAGGAGGGCAATGAAGGCACATGTGCCTGCTCTCGCTGTTGATTACGTGGATTTCTATCTGAACTCCAGCTACCTCTACGATGAAGTTATAGCACATCGTCTGGGGATGTTGCCGATAAAAACGGATCTTGAAAGGTTCAGCATGCAGGACAAGTGCGTCTGTGGTGGCGAAGGATGCCCAAACTGTCAGATCTCATTCAGACTGAATGTCGAAGGTCCCAAAGTCGTGTATTCGGGAGACTTCATAAGTGATGATCCTGAGATAGTATTTGCAATGGACAACATACCCGTTCTTGAGCTCTTCAAGGGTCAGCAGTTGATGCTCGAGGCTGTTGCGAGATTGGGGACAGGGAGAGAGCATGCGAAGTTCCAGCCAGTTTCTATCTGTGCATACAAGATTATACCAGAAATCGAAATAAACGAAAATTGCAATGGATGCAGAGACTGTATCGAAACCTGCCCAAGAGGTGTATTTGATATTGAAGGAGACAAAGTAAGAGTAAGGGACGTTATGAGCTGCTCCATGTGCATGGAATGTGTCGAGATCTGCGAACAGAATGCAATAGCGGTTAGAGAGACGAACAACTTTCTGTTCACCGTGGAGGGCACAGGAGCTCTTCCCGTCAAAACAGTGATGAAAAAGGCCCTTGAAATTCTGAGATCAAAAGCAGAAGAGATGAATAAAATAATAGAGGAAATAGTACATTAGGGAATTTCCAGCTCTTTCAGTTTTTCTTCTGTTGGTCTGCCGTCGACCCATCCACGTAGCTGGTAGTATTCTTCCTTCATTTTGTCCAGCTCAACCACCTGTCCCTTGGCAGGCCCTTCTTTAAGCGGTTCTTCGAGCAATCTCCTTGGGAGAGTGTCATACCTGCCATCGAATCCGAACCTGTTTATTATCATCCTTTCGAGGTTGTAAATTCTTTCTCCAATTCTCATTATTTCGTCCGCATTTAGATCCCATCCGGTTACCTTGGACAGCATAACGGCATAGTCATCCGCTCCCAGCGCGAATGTGGTGAACAGACAGTTCACTGCAGAATTAACAACGCATGTAAAGTCCTGAAAAGCCTTGACCCATGCCGCCTTCCCCTCATAGGTAAGCGGGTCTATCTTTTCCGGTAGCCCCACTATCTCCGGTGAGACCGTGTAGCCGGTAACATGGCACCCGCCCCTGTTTGCGGTTGCGTAGTTGAGGCCTATACCCTTAATTCCTCTGGGGTCGTAGGCTGGCATTTCAAGTCCTTTCACGCTCATCGAAAGGTCAGGAGCACCGAACATCTCAGCGAGCCTTTTGCTGCCGAGTGCCAGATACTTACCAAATCCGGACTTGTAGGCGGTTCTCCACACGGCTTCGACCATCGCACCATCTTTTCCGAACGACAGGTCAAGACCCTGCAGATCCTCATCCTTCACGTGGCCTTTTTCGTAGAGCTCCATTGCACAGGCAATCGTTGAACCCATTGATATCGTATCTAGGCCAAGCTCATCACAGAGATGGTTGGCCTTGATTATGGCTTCGAGGTTGATCACTCCGGTATCGTTTCCCAGAGCCCAGATGGATTCGTATTCAGGACCTTCCGTGTTGAATATCTGGAATGGGCCGGTTTTCACCTCCGTGGCTCTTCCGCACCCAATTGCACATCCCCAGCATGCAACTCTTTTTCTCAGATACTTCGCCTCCATTGTCTCTCCACTGATTTCGTCAGCCCTTTCATGATAGGCCTCCTGCCAGTTTTTGAACGGCAGAGCCCCGGCATTGTTGATAACGTTGACAAGTACTGCCGTACCGTATTTCGGCAACCCTTCGCCCGTAATCGGATTCTTTTTTATTTTATCCATGGCCTCTCTGGAAGCTTTTTTGAACTCGTCGGGTTCTGCGATTTCAGGCTTTCTGTCGCCCTTAACAACGATGGCCTTGAGCTTTTTCGAACCCATAACTGCCCCCACTCCTGTCCTGCCGGCAGCCCTGTGTTCCTCGTTGATTATGCATGCAAAGTGAACCAGATTTTCACCTGCTGGCCCAATACATGCAACGCTGCATCCCCCTCCAACTCTCTCTGTCAGCACCTTTGTTGTGTCAAACGTGTTTTTGCCCCAGAGATCATTTGCATTCTTTATCTCCGCAGATCCATCAGTAATCTCGAGATAAACTGGTTCTGTGCTCTTTCCCTCGACAATTATCATATCGTATCCGGCAAACTTCATGTATGGTCCGAATCTCCCTCCACTGTTTGCCGAGCCAATTCCTCCTGTAAGAGGACTTCTCAGGGTCATCACGTGGTATCTTCCCGACTCTGGAAAGCCGGTAACTCCAGTTGCCGGACCTGTTGCAAATATCAGAACGTTATACTCTCCAAACGGGTTGATGTCTTCAGGAGCCAGACCAAGTTTTTCGTACTCGGTAAGGTACTCATAGAGCAACCTTACAGCATAACCCTTTCCGCCGAGGTACTTTCTTGCTATTTCTTCATTAAGGGGCAGCTCATTGATGCTACCATCGGTCAAATTCACTTTCAAAATCTTGCCCATATACCCTCCAGCCATAAAATCACCATATTCAATTCAATTCATAAAGTTAAATAGTTTATGATATGTTTTGTCGTGCATAACGCTTCCATACGAAAACTATTTATCTTAAAATTTGTTAAAAAACTTAATGACCGGTTACGCAGACTCAATGGCATCACTGAGCGGTCTGGTGTGGATACTGCTTTTCCTTTACCTCATTTTCGCCCCGCAGCTTAAACACCAGAAGTTGCTGGTGGCCAGAAGAAGGCTGATGGAGGCCATTGGTAAGAAAAGAGGCAGCAATGTAATTACGATGATACACAGACAGGAGAGCATTGGATTTCTCGGCATCCCCATTTACAGATTCATTGATATTGATGACTCGGAGAAGGTTCTCAGGGCAATAAGGAACACGCCAAAGGACAAGCCAATAGACCTGATCATTCACACGCCGGGTGGACTCGTTTTGGCTGCAACTCAGATAGCAAAAGCTCTGCACGATCATCCGGCGAAAACCACAGTGATTGTCCCGCACTATGCCATGAGTGGAGGAACGCTTATAGCTCTGGCAGCGGACGAAATTCTGATGGACCCTCATGCTGTCCTTGGCCCTGTTGATCCCCAACTGATGAACTTTCCAGCTCCATCGATTTTGAGGGCTATTGAGAAAAAGGAACCGAAGGATATTGATGATCAGACACTTATCATGGCAGATATTGCTGAAAAAGCCATAAAACAGGTCAGAGAAACCGTTTTTGAGCTGCTAAAGAGTAAAATGGACGAGGAGAAGGCGAAAGAAGTTTCAAGAATACTCACAGAGGGAAGATGGACTCATGATTATCCTTTGACACTGGATGTCCTGAGGGGTCTGGGGCTGAATGTTTCAACTGATGTACCGGTCGAGGTTTACGAGCTTATGGAACTGTACCCTCAGCCAATGATGCAGAGACATCCGGGCGTCGAGTTCGTTCCAACCCCGAGGGGTAAAAACGGGCAGAGCATGATAAAATTCTAAATAACCACAACATCGAACCCCATATTCCTCAAAATTCTCAAAACTTCTCTCTTTTTATCGGTGAAGGCCAGTACCCGTCCTCTGGCGTATGCGTCCACAATCCTCTCCGCTGCAAGAATCGAGTTACTCTCGTTGGTTTCCACAAAAACAGCATCGAGTCTTTCGGCATACTTCTCATCCTTTGAGTCGGTAATGTAAAGAAGCATGTCCAGCAGAGAATTTCTGTATCCGTTTTTGAATTCCGAGCCATCACTAACTTCAAGTCCTTCAATGCACCCCAGCCAGTAGACCACAAGCCCTTCACCGAACATTTCGTGGTATTTGGAGTACTGCTTTCTCCAGTAGAGATCATGGCTTAGCGGATCCCCAAACAGTGCCTTGCTCTCTATCCATTTCAGCTTTTTGCCAAGGAATTCTACTGGTTCGTCGAAATAAAAGTCGGGGGTTTTTCTGAACAGCCCTTTCAGGTCCCTCTCTGTTTTGAATTCCAAACCCTTCTTCTCAAGTTCATATGCCAGAGCCATCTCTCCAAGCCTGCCTCTGGCCCTTTGAAGTCTTGCGGCAATGGGAGAGTACACGTAGTCTCTCAGCACGGCATCTTTTATCTTCTCTGCAAGTTGTTCATCCTCAACCGTATTTTCGGGATCTCTTAAAGCTCTGTTAATCGTTTTTGCAGAATAGCCCATTCCCTTCATCAAAAGTCTTATTTTCATCACTGGTGGCAGGGTCAGCCACTTGGGAAAGCTCTTGTTCCTCTCCCAGAAGTCCACGATCTCAGGAATTTTATCTGCGAATGTATGATACTTGCGTTTTACACTTTCGACCTTTTTCTGCTGAAGAATGCAGTGAAGCATTCCTCTTGGATACTGCATTTTTCCAATATCTCGGATGGTTCTAAGTTCCCTTCTGATTCTCCAGAATTCGTTCACGGAAACTCTCATCAGCATCCCCTTAAAGAGTAAACAAAAAGCACCCTAACCCTGCTTCCTCTCAATCCTGCATACTTTGTGCTCATCTTGATTCTGAACTTCATGGTCTTCCTTAGCTTGGAGATTAGTTTTCTGGCCTCGTTAACATCTTCAAAATAGATGTCCAGCCCATATCTGGAACTTTCTATTTTGGCGTTGGTTTTTAAAGCCATGGTTTTCACGATTTTAATTTTTTCGGGCTTAACATCCCTTACCTGTATAATGCAGGGGTGATTCACCACGAATTATATTCATCCGGGGGTTTTAAAACCTATCCTTCCACCGGACATAATCCCTTAAAAAAGATTAAATTTCCTGCAGAGCAATATCGTTCCATGAACCGACCTATCCTTCAGGTTGCTCTCGACCTTCTTGAACTCAAAAGGGCTGTTGAGATTGCTGGAGAGGCGATAGAAGGTGGGGCGAACTGGATTGAGGCTGGAACGCCATTAATTAAAAGCGAAGGTATGAATGCAATCAGGGAACTGAAGAAAAAGTATAAAGGTCACAAAATCCTTGCTGATATGAAAACAATTGATACCGGTGCTGTTGAGGTTGAAATGGCTGCGAAAAGCGGAGCTGATGTGGTTATTATCTTAGCCCTTTCCGATGACGATACAATTGCGGAGGCCATAAGGGCTGCGAGAAAATACGGCTGTGAAGTGATGGTTGACTTAATAAATGTTCCTGAACCTGTAAAAAGAGCGCAGGAGGTTGAAGAACTCGGTGTTGACTATCTTAATGTTCATGTCGGTATCGATCAGCAGATGAAGGGTCTGGACCCCCTCGAGGTCTTGGGCGATGTTGTGAAAAACGCATCCATACCGGTGGCGGCCGCCGGAGGACTTGATGCCGAAAGGGCAGCGGCATGTGTGGCGATGGGTGCAAGTATTGTCATCGTGGGGAGCAACATCGTAAAATCGAGAAATGTGACGGAGTCTGCAAGAAAGATAAGAGAGGCTATAGACAGGGCTTCCGAGAAAGCGGAGATTCGAATGGAAAGAAAAACCCTTGACGAGGAGATAAGGCGGCTGCTGATGGAGGTTTCCACCCCAAACGTGAGCGATGCCATGCACAGGGCAAGAGCCATGAACGGGGTTTATCCGCTTGTGCGGGGCAAGAAGGTGGTGGGTAAAGCTGTAACTGTAAGTACAATGGATGGAGATTGGGCAAAAACTGTCGAGGCCATAAACGTTGCTGGCGAGGGAGACGTTCTCGTCATCAAATGTTCGGGAGACACTGCGGCAGTATGGGGGGAGCTTGCCACGAGAAGCTGTCTGAACAGGAAGATTGCAGGTGTTATCATAGATGGGGCTGTGAGGGATGTTGATGACATCAGAGATCTCGGATACCCTGTGTTCGCCAGAAAGGAGGTGCCAAACGCAGGGGAGCCGAAGGGTTTTGGTGAAATCAATGTCAAGATAATCTGCGGTGGAATAGAGGTAAATCCCGGGGACTGGATCATTGCTGACGACAATGGGGTTATGGTAATTCCAAAGAGGAGGGCTTACGAGATAGCGAGAAGGGCATTGGAGGTCAAGAAATCAGAAGACAGAATTAGGGGGGAGATCGAGGAAAAAGGCAGAACACTGGCAGATGTTGTTGAGCTGTACAAATGGGAAAAGGTTCAGTGAACATTGTGGGTGTGGTCACTCGTATGGTGTATCGGTGTGAGTGATGCAACAACTAATCTGCTTTGATGATTGAAAAAAACAAAAGGCATTGAAGCTCATGCTGACTGGTGAGAGATGGGAAGAGTGGTGAAAGACTCCTGCTTCGAATCATCTACCTGCCTAGATTGTCGGACAAAATCTTTCGCATTCCTACAGCCCTCGTCATTTCCTTTTAACTCTGATAAAAACGCCGGGGGTGGGACTTGAACCCACGAGCCCTTACGGGCACCAGCTCTCAAGGCTGGCGCAGTGCCTCTCTGCAACCCCGGCAATAAACGTTCAACTTCGCAGATGTTTATGAAACTTTTGCTGAAAGAGTTGAAATCGTTTTAAGGGTACCATCTGGTGCTGACCACCACGGCCGCAAATAACTTATTGGTCACTGACAGTAAATTCTCAATGAAGAAATATGATGCAATTGTAATAGGTACGGGTTCGGGAATGATTGTTGTGGAGAGTCTCCTCAATGAAAAACCCGATGCCAGAATTGCCGTCATCGACAAGGATCGTGCGGGCGGAATATGTCTCACAAGAGGCTGCATACCTTCCAAGCTGATAGTCTCTCTGGCAGATGTTCTCTACGACCTTGAGAAACTTTCTGATCTCATCATAGCAGGAGTTGAGAGAGTTGATTTTGAGAAAGTAATGGAACGGATGAGGAACAGTATTTATCCTGAAAGCGAAGAGATAGAGAAGGCTCTTAGAGCTTCAGATAATATAGACTACTACCGGTCAATTGCCAAATTTAAATCCTCGCATGTACTTTCCGTTGATGGACAGGATATAACTTCTAAAAAAATTTTCATCGGTTCGGGATCCAGACCTCTTGTTCCAAAAATAAAAGGGCTGAGTGATGCCGGCTATCTCACAAGCGATACGATCCTGAACCTAAGGGAAATGCCTGACAGCCTCGCCGTCATAGGTGGCGGATATGTTGCAGTAGAGTATGGCAGTTTTTTTGCGAGAATTGGATGTGACGTCACGATTGTGGAGATGATGCCAAGAATACTGCACAGTGAGGAACCGGAAATATCGAGGGCGGTTGAGGATGAGCTTGTGCATCATGCGACCGTTCTCACATCTCACAGGGTTGTTGAGGTTAAAAGAAAGGAAGGTAGAAGGATTGTGGTTGCAGAAGGAATGAAGGGAAGAAGGGAGATAGAATGTGAGGAAATACTTGTGGCTGTTGGAAGAGCCCCCAATTCAGACATATTGAAGCCTGAAAATGCAGGCATAGAGACGACGAAGGACGGCTGGATAAAGGTTGATGAATACCTGGAAACGAACGTGCCCGGAATTTATGTGATAGGGGATGCCAATGGGAAGCACATGTTCAGACACGTTGCGAACAGAGAAGCCATTGTGGCCTACCTCAACGCCTTCCATAATGCAAAAATAAAAATGGACTACTCTGTCGTTCCGCACGCAGTTTTCTGCCAGCCCGAGGTTGCGAGCGTAGGGATGGGGGAGAAGCAGGCAGTTGAGAAATTCGGAAAGGAAAACGTTTTAGTTGGTTATGAAGAGTTCAGCTCGACTGGTGTTGGCATTGGCCTTAACCTGAGCGGATTCGCCAAAGTTATAGTGCACAGGGATGGCAGGATACTTGGGGCACACATAGTGGGAAGGTCAGCTTCCGTGATGATACAGGAAATAGTGACAGCAATGTCTATGGGAGTTCATTACCGGGCAATAACAAATGCTCTGCACATTCATCCTGCGTTGAGCGAGGTTGTGAGCAGAGCCTTCGGTAACCTTATGACTGTAGATGAATATCACCAGATATCCTGAACCCCGCAGGATCACCGGTATTGCGGAACATAAAAGCATGTCTCCGGGAGCCTTGTGTGGAAATAAAATTCAAAGGGTAATGCTCCGGCCGGGATTTGAACCCGGGTCGCCGGCTTTCTTCGGCAGACCTCGAAAGGCCGGAATGATTGGCCGGGCTACACCACCGGAGCTCTAGATTGCTAGTTTTGATGTGTTTATAAACTCTTCTGTTGGGCATAGCTGAACCCGGCCTGCTAGCACGAACATCACTCCAGCCATTGTAGTGGCATTCTGACAACTTTCTGCCCCTGGATAAATTATGTCAGCAAAAAAATTGGAGGGATCACTCGATCTTTATTCTCTTACCGCCCTTCTTTGGCGTCTTCTTTCTGAGGATTACCTCCAGCACTCCGTTGTTATATCTAGCCTTTGCAGAATCCGGTTCTACCTCAACCGGCAGTTCAACGGTCTCGTAGTATTTTCTGTTCTCCCCTTCAGCCCTGATTTCGAGGGATCTTTCAGTGGCATTCAGCTCAATGTCCTCTTTATTCACACCCGGCATCTCGGCTATAACCTGAACTTCATTGTCTGTCTCGATCACATCTACCAGTGGCTTTCTCTCCTCTATGCCCGTATCCCTGATGGTTGGCTTTGTTCCGAATTCTCTGATTTCAGGCTTCCCATCTGGACCGATTCTGATTGAGAATCCTCTGACTATTGGCTTTATTTCACCCATTTCAGCTTTTCTGAACACTTCCTCAATATCTCTCATCATTTTTTCGAAGATGTCATCTATCCTGAACCTTCCAAAAAACTCGTCAAATATGTCCCATTCATCATCCCAGTCTCTTCTTCTCCTCCTCCACACCATATCTCATCACCTCCTCAAAAATTTTAAGCATACATTCTGTGAAAGTCTTCAATCATTTTTTCATACTTCTTTATGTCTTCTTTGGTAAGGCTGGGCTTCACTTTCTTCAACGCTTCTTCGAAATGTCTCCGGGTAATCTTGAGTTTTTCAGCAGCTTTTTTAGCTTCATCCTTTGTCATGCCCGGTTTTATCAGCTCTCTTATCGCCAGCATTCCTGCTTCTCTGCATACTGCCTCGATGTCCGCACCGCTGTATCCCTCAGTCATCTCTGCTAGCTCCTCAATGTTTACGTCATCAGCAAGCGGTTTTCCTCTGAGATGGATCCTGAATATCTCTTCCCTCGCCTTTTTATCGGGAGGCGGGATGTAGATGTGCCTCTCTATTCTTCCCGGTCTGAGCAATGCGGGGTCGATCATGTCCGGTCTGTTAGTTGCCGCAATTACTATCACGTCCTTCAGCTCTTCCAGACCATCCAATTCAGTGAGCAACTGGCTTACAACTCTTTCTGTCACATGCGAGTCCCCGATGCCTCCTCTTCTTGGTGCCAGGCTGTCTATCTCATCGAAGAACAGAACACAGGGGGCAACCTGTCTTGCCTTTCTGAACATCTCCCTGACGTGTTTCTCGCTCTCACCCACCCATTTGCTGAGGAGTTCTGGTCCTTTCACGCTTATGAAGTTTGCATTGCTCTCATTGGCAACAGCCTTCGCCAGCAACGTCTTTCCGGTTCCAGGAGGTCCGAATAGCAGTATTCCTCTCGGCGGTTTGATGTTTGCGGCTCTGAAGACGTCCGGATACTTCAAAGGCCATTCAACTGCCTCCATAAGCTCCTGCTTTGCATGCTCCAGACCCCCAATATCTTCCCACTTAACACTGGGAACTTCCACAAGTACCTCTCTCATTGCCGATGGCTCAATGTTCTTCAATGCCTCCATGAAGTCGTCTCTTGTCACCTTCAGGTTTTCAATTATCTCTGCAGGGATTTCCTCTGCCTCAATGTCCAGCTCCGGTATCACCCTCCTCAAAGCGTGCATTGCGGCCTCCTTGCAGAGAGCCTCGAGGTCCGCACCGACAAATCCATTTGTCAGATCCGCCAGCTCTTCGAGGTCGACATCCTCTGCAAGAGGCATCTTCCTTGTGTGAATTTCGAGTATCTCCTTTCTTCCTTCCTTGTCCGGCACTCCAATCTCTATCTCTCTGTCGAATCTTCCGGGTCTTCTCAACGCTGGATCAAGAGAGTCCGGACGGTTGGTAGCACCAATGACGATCACCTGCCCCCTAGCTTCAAGTCCATCCATGAGGGCGAGTAGCTGAGCCACAACTCTTCTCTCAACCTCACCAGTAACTTCCTCTCTTTTCGGAGCAATTGAATCAATTTCGTCGATGAATATTATTGCCGGAGCGTTCTCCTTTGCCTCCTCGAAAATTTCTCTCAACCTCTGCTCAGACTCACCGTAATACTTGCTCATTATTTCCGGACCGCTTATTGTTATGAAATGTGCATCAACTTCATTGGCAACGGCCTTGGCAATCAGAGTTTTGCCGGTTCCGGGCGGACCGTAAAGCAGCACACCCTTTGGCGGATCAATTCCGAGCTTCTGAAAGAGTTCGGGGTGCTTCAGAGGCAGCTCTATCATCTCTCTGACGAGCCTAAGTTCTCTCTTCAGACCTCCGATGTCCTCGTAGGTGACGTCGGGAACTGCCCTTTTAACTTCTTCCACCGGTTTTTCCTTCAGCTCAATTGCGGTTTTTCTTGAAACCACAACCACTCCGGAAGGTTTTGTGGCTGTGATCACAAAGGTCAGCGTGTGACCGAAAACTTCCACCCTTATTTTCTGCCCCCTGATAACCGGTCTTCCCTCCAGCAGTCTTAGCAGGTATGCTTCACCACCCATCAGCCTTACAGGCTCTGTAGGTGCTAGAGTGACTTTTTCAGCGGGTTTTGGCTTTACCTTTCTTACCTTAACCCTGTCGTCGATACCCACCCCAGCATTACTTCTGAGATTGCCGTCTATCCTGATGATACCCGTGCCCCTGTCCTCCGGATAGCTGGGCCATACTATTGCCGGTACCGAGCTTTTTCCCACTATCTCCACTATGTCGCCACTTTGCAGTCCGAGCTTCTCCATTACTGCAGGATCGATTCTTGCGATCCCCCTTCCAACATCACGATAGTAAGCTTCAGCAACTTTCAAACTAATATCCTCCATATTCGAATCACCTCCAAATTTTATTTAATTATCCATATTAATTCACCATTTCTTTCCTCCTGCTTTACCAGTCCCTTTTTGCTGAGGGAAATCAGGGCTCTTTCTACTTCTCTGTAAGGGAGTCTGAAGCACTCTGCAATTTCGGCAGCACTTCTCAGTCCTTTTGCGAGTCCCAGCATCACAAGTCTTTCAAGGTCGTCGCTGAGAACTCTTTCAACCTCATTAAGCATTCTCTCTACGATTTGATTGAATCTGGCGGCAAGAACACTCTGAACCCGTGAAAATCTGTTTTGCAGATCCTCTGCGACTCTTAGAGCCCTGTAGATCTCAGATATGGACTCAGTTCTTAACTTTTCAATCATGTTGAACTCGTTTCTGATTTCCCTCATCAGAGATGGGATATCATAATCTTCACCGTCTCTTATCGTGGCTTCGAATTTATGGGGAGATATTACAACTTCGAGGCGGATACTCTTTGGGATATAGTAGTATCTTCTTCTTCCCTCTTCAAAACTTGCAACTATGCCGGACTTCTCCAGCTTCTCCAGATGCTCAATTACAACCTTGGGCGCCATGCCGAGATAATATGAAATCTCACTGACGTAGCAAGGCTTTTTTGAAAGCAGTTCGAGTATCCTTCTTCTGCTTTCGTTTCCCAGTATTTCAAGCACACTTTCCGCCTCGCTTACCATCCACCTCACCATTTTACTTTAGTTACTAACTTTATGTTAGTAAACAAGTATATAAAGTTTTCGCTTTGAGATGACCAAAACAGACAAATAAACATGATGCCTATCTTTAACGATGGAGTTTGAATACATCTTCGAGGAAGTGAGGATAACGGAAAGAAATGCTCCAAGATTCATTATAAATGGAAAAGAGGTGGACATCTGGGATGGGGAATATAGAAACTACCATTCGAGGAGTGTTTCTGACTATGTGAGAGAAAATTTGCTTAAAATGGAACGGGATGGTATAGACCCGTTTCAGGAGATAGTTGGGAAGGAGCTTGAGAAGGACATGGTGAAAACTGCGCTGATGAGCGGGTCGAATATTCTCTTCAAGGGGAAGAAAGGTTACGGGAAGACAACGTTCTCCAAAAGCATCGCTAAATTGCTACCAGACCGAATTCTGGCGATAAAAGGTTGCAGGATTCACGACGATCCAACACGGCCAGTTTGTTTTTCATGCAAGAAGAAATTACTTGAGCAGGATGAGGTTGAGCTCACCTTTGTACCAAAAAAATGGATACGAATTGCCGGCGATCCGATGATGACCACAAGACAGCTTATAGGAGGAATAAGTTTGCAAAAAATAAGGGAGGGTTATGATCTGGACCATCCTGAGGTTTTTACACCCGGAAGGGTTTTAAAGGCGCACAGGGGAATAGCTTACTTCGATGAGCTTGGATCCATTCCATCCTCACTTCAGACCCTTCTCCATGAACTGCTCGAGGAAAGGCAGATAACAACACCTGAGGGAGATATCATTCCGATGAAAATAGACACTTTAGTCATTGCCTCAACGAATCCCGCAAACTATCGAGGTGTTTCGGACATAAAGGAGCCACTTCTGGACAGAATGGAGCAGATAGACATCGGACCCCCTGATACGCTGGAAGAGGAAATAGAGATAGGGTTGAGGAACATGGCGATTAAGGCTGACGTAATACCCGAATGGCATCTCAAAATTCTTGCTGGAGCCGTAAGGTGTATGCGAAGCAAAAATTGCAGATATGCGGGAAGAATTGAGGTTGAACCGAGCTGCAGGGCGACGATAAAGGTTTTTGATCATGTCGCCGCCTCTGCGTTGAGAAATGGTAGAGAAGCTGTTATGTTAGCGGATTATGGAAAGGACTATTCGAATGTGAAACTGGCGTTTAAGAGCAGATTTGAGGTGGACTACGAAGAGGAGTTGAGCAAGGATCTGGTTATACACGAAATAGTAAACGACTCAATAGACACAGTGTCCGGAGAAGTCTATTCGGCGATACCCAGAAGCATTTTTGGAGGTATGATGGAAGAGCTTTCGGATATGGGTGAAATTGACGTTTACTCAGAAAATGGTCTCAAGGAATGCAAGAATTTATGGGCATTTGTTTCTTCAATGTGCAGAAGAAGGCGGGAAGTTTACTCAGCGCTCGAGATTACACTTGAAGCAATTGCAAGATGCACCGGTCTGGTTGAGAGGACATCGGATGGTGTTTATGTCTACACGGCGTATGACAGATAAGCCCGAATGCAGGCTGTGTGAGGCATCTGAAAGCGGGATAGAGAAGATTGCGGATGATCTGCTTTACTCTCTTTTCAATCCTTATTACAGGGATGAAGGTGAGTTCGACATAAGCGAACTGATTAAGAAGTATGTCGATGAGGAACTGGCAAGGGATTTCGAGATGTTCTCATCTGCATTTAAAGAGTTCTCCAAGACTTTTGGCTACATGAGCAACTACTGGATGGAGAAAAATGCCAGATTGAAGGAGGCAAAGCAGAAGGCGTGGGAGGAGTTTAAGGAGCTGCTGAAACAGGAAACACTGGCTGTTGAGCAGCTCAGCATGAGCCAGATTGTTGACAGCTTTTTCGACGAGGTTGTTGAGGAACTTCAAAAGCTGGGATACATTGAAAGGATAGAAACGAGGTTTCACAGGAAGGTTATAAACTACACTGCAAAGGCTGAGAAAGTGATTGGAGAGAAGGTGCTTTCGTTAAGCCTTCAAAACCTCGACAGGAAGCATTTTGGGGAGCATGAAACAGAAAAGTTTGGAATTTCCATATTCTCGAGCGAGAAATTGATTGAGTATGACCCGTACATGCATGGGTTTGATAGCATTGATATCTTTGAGAGTCTTCTGAAATCCGCCATGAGGGGTGAGATCGAGATTGAGGAGAGGGACATGGTTGCGAGACAGCCCAAGCATTCGGAGAAATGCGTTTATGTTATGCTTATAGATGTAAGTGATTCAATGAGGGGCAGGAAAATTGTTGGTGCAATTGAAGCTGCCATGTGCCTGGAGAGGGCAATAAAAAGGGGTGCCACCAGCGACGAACTCAGGATATTGGCGTTCAACCACAGGGTAAGGGAGATAAAGCATGGCGAGATTCTCAATCTTGAACCGAGAGGTAGAACGGACATAGGTCTTGCTTTAAGAAAGGCAAGAGACCTGCTCAGGAGGAGTTCCGGAACGGGCGTGGTGTTTCTCATCTCCGACGGTGAGCCAACATCGAGCTACAACCCATACCTCACGCCATGGAGATGTGCTCTGAGAGAAGCGGAGAGACTCAGGAATGTTGATGCAAGGCTTCAGATCATAATGTTCGGAAAAGAGGGGAGATTTCTCGAGTTATGCAGAAATATCGCCAAACTAAGCGGCAACTCCAACATTTTTCACTTTTCCGACCCGCTTAACCTGAAAAAATTTGTGGTTCAGAGATTCGTTCGCTAGGCAAACACTTCTTCTTTCGAGTAAACAACTATTCCCTTATCCGTGATTTCGAAGGGATGGATTTTGCTGCTGTGATTTGTACCTCTCATCTTGAATATCTCTATGCTTCTCACTCTTGTGTTCTCAATTCGTGTGTAGTAAAGGACTATGGTTCCTTCAACCACGAAGTTCTCGACACCAAAACGGCTTATTTTGTCCCCCCCACCCTCGACAACCTCGCAGGTTAGAACAGAGGTTAATCCGAGTATTTCCATGGTTGTCGAAATCTTCAACAACTCAACTCTGAACTTTGCCGGATCACCAATGGTGAAGCCAATGGAGGTTGTGGAGTCCACAACAGCTCTCCTGGCTCCAATTTCATCCTGAATCGTGATAATCTGATCGAGAAGGGATCTTGTGTCAAAGGGTCTGACATCAATGTACCTTTCATCGGAAGGGAGACCTATCTTTGTCGAGGTAGCATCAACTATTGCGAGCATGTTCTCATCTTCGTACTTCTCCAGGTCCCAGCCGAATGTGAGAAAGTGCTCTCTAAGATGCTGTGGCCTCTCCTCTGTGGCAACAAAAATTCCCGGCTCATTATAATTCTCTACACCGTTAACCAGAAACTGCATGGCGAATATGGTTTTTCCGGAACCAGACGGACCGGATACAAGGTAGCTTCTATCTCTCAGCAACCCTCCCTCACACAGTTCGTCAAAACCCGGTATCCCAGTAGGTGCACGCTCCAGCATGGTAACCAACTCTTTCTTTCATAAACCTTAAAGTTTAAATTGTTTACGCATCATCATCTCGTTATGAGAAAAGTTACGGTATCCCTGATAAAGGCGGATGTCGGGAGTGTGGCAGGGCACACAACGGTGCCCGATGAACTGAAAAACGTTGCAATGGAGAACCTTCAGAACGCTGTTGATTCCGGCTTAATTATTGATTTCAGAGTATTTAATGCGGGTGATGATCTCGAACTTCTGATGACCCACAGCAGGGGAGTGGACAGCGAGGAAATTCACAGACTCGCATGGGAAACATTTGAGAAAGCTGCAAAGATCGCAAAGGACCTCAAGCTCTACGGAGCAGGGCAGGATCTGCTGAAAGATGCATTCTCCGGGAATGTCAGAGGTCTTGGACCGGGAGTTGCGGAGATGGAATTTACGGAAAGAGGGGCAGAACCTCTGATAGCATTCATGATGGATAAAACCGAGCCCGGAGCGTTCAACATGCCGATTTTCAGAATTTTCGCCGACCCGTTCAATACTGCAGGCCTTGTGATCGACCCATCAATGCACGCTGGCTTTGTTTTCGAAATATGGGACATAAAGGAGAGCAAGAGGGTGTTCATGAGAACTCCAGAAGAAATGTACGACATTCTGGCTTTAATCGGCGGAAAGAGCAGGTTTGTGATAAAGAGGGTTTATCCGAAAGAGGGGAGTAAGTTACCCGCAGATGAACCTGTGGCCGTTATAAGCACAGAAAAGCTGTACGAGGTTGCGGGAGAGTACGTGGGTAAGGATGATCCGGTGGCGATTGTGAGAGCTCAGAGCGGGTTGCCTGCTGTTGGAGAGGTTCTCGAGGCATTCGCCTTCCCGCATCTCGTGAGCGGTTGGATGAGAGGCAGTCATAACGGCCCAATAATGCCCGTGCCATTCAGGTACTCAAAATGCACGAGGTTTGATGGGCCACCGAGATGCATCGCAGCGGGATTTCAGCTTGCAAATGGAAAGCTTGTTGGGCCGGTAGATATGTTTGACGATCCGGCGTTTGACTACACACGGAACAAAGCACTGGAAGTAGCTGAATACATGCGCCGTCATGGTCCATTCGAGCCGCACAGATTACCGAGTGAAGATATGGAGTACACGACCCTGCCAAAAGTGCTCAACAGATTGAAGGATAGGTTCGAAGAGGTTTGATGAAGCACATATTCTGGCACGGAATGGCGGAAGAGGAAAAAATAGAGTATCTAAGAAAGTTCAGTGTAGCAGTGGTTGGCAGCAGAATGCTCATGGAAATTCTCTGGAGGAGTGGAGTTGGATGTATACGGTACATCTCGGACTACGTCTCTCCTGTTGATTCGAGACTGGACTGCACCATAGATCCTCTGGAAGCGAACAACTATGATATCGTCCATCCCATGTCCAGCGATTCATGCGTAATCTCATATCTTTTTCCGGATAGCGAGTCTGAATTGAGAAAACTTCTGAGGGGAATTGATGTCGTTGTGGCTCACAAACACGTGGATTTGATGGCTGAGATTGCTGAGAGAATAGGTGCTCCTTTCATCCCGGACATCATAACAACTTTTCTGCCTGATGGTGTGAAATTCTGTGAAATCGAGTATCCGAAGGTTAAGAGAGATCCAATAGGTTACTCTTTGACATGCAGCATTCAGGCTGGAGAGGTGATGAGGATATTTACCGGTTATCATTTACCGACAATTGCTCCTGAAGCCTATATCGTGGATGTAAGGAGCGAGAACTATTTGAGAAAGATAACGCTGAAGGTGAGATGATGGATTACGAAAAAGTAGGGCTGATGGTGGGAATTGAGATTCACCAGCAACTCGATACCAGACACAAGCTTTTCTGCTACTGCCCCACACCACACAGGGAGGTTGAAGAATCGAATTTTGAGTTTATCAGGTATTTGAGGCTCAAGAAAAGCGAGATCGGTGAGGAGGACAGGGCGGCGAGGGAGGAGGTTGAAAGGAGCAGGAGGTTCGTTTACAAGTATTACGATACAACCTGCCTCGTCGAAGCTGATGAGGAGCCGCCAAGAGAACTGAACAGGGAAGCGCTGGAAATCGCCATTCAGGTTGCGAAGATGCTGAACATGGAGTTTGCAGATGAAGTGCATGTGATGAGGAAGATCGTAATTGACGGTAGCAATACCACAGGGTTTCAGAGGACTGCTTTAGTTGCCTTCGATGGGTTTATTGAGGTTGATGGCAAAAGGATTGGAATTGCAACCCTCTGTCTTGAGGAGGAGGCATGCAGGAAGGTTGACGAGGGAGAGGGATATGCCGTTTACTCTCTTGACAGACTCGGCATTCCGCTTGTGGAGATAGGCACTGAGCCAGACATCAACACACCGGAGATGGCAAAGAAGGTAGCTGCAAAGCTCGGTATGATTCTGAGATCAACCGGGAAGGTTAAGAGGGGGCTGGGCACGATTAGGCAGGATGTGAACATCAGCATAAGGGACGGGGCGAGGGTTGAGATAAAGGGCGTGCAGGATCTGGACATTCTGGACAAGATTGTGGAGTATGAGGTTGTCAGACAGCTCAACCTGCTTGAAATCAGGGAAGAGTTGAAAAGGAGGAAAGCAGAGGTTGACGGCAGAATTTTTGATGTTACGGACGTTTTCAGAAACACGAAGTCGAAGATAATCAGGAATAAGACCGTCAAAGCCATTCTGCTGAAGGGTTTTGCAGGACTGGTTGGCAAAGAAATTCAGCCGGGAAGAAGGCTCGGGACAGAATTTGCAGACATAGCCAAAACTTTTGGTCTGGGCGGAATATTTCATACCGACGAGCTTCCGGCTTATGGCATAAGCGAGGATGAAGTGAAGAATTTGAAGGCATTTGTCGCTGCTGAAGAAGGGGATGCCGTTATCATGGCTGCGGGAGATGCTGCAAGAGTAGAGAGGGCTTTGAAGAGAATAATCGAGAGGGCCAAGTACTGCCTCGTAGGAGTTCCGGAGGAGACGAGAAAGGCGAATGAGGATGGGACAACATCTTATCTCCGCCCACTACCCGGAGCCGCGAGGATGTATCCCGAAACGGATGTACCGCCCGTTTTGATCACTCAGGAAATGCTTGAAGTTGAGATTCCAGAGCTGATTGAGGAGAGGGCAAGGAGATACGAGAAGCTGTTACCCAAGGATCTGGCGTGGGAAATGGCAGACTCACCCTACTACAGACTTTTTGAGGAGTATGCTGCAAAAATGCAGCCGACAGTTGTGGCGAGAGTTCTGCACATCCTTCCAGCATACTTGAGAAAGGAGGGAGTTAACGTTGACGTTCTTGAAGAGAGACATTTCAGACTCGTCCTCGATATGATTTTGAACAATGAAATGGCCAAGGAGGGGGCTGAGGAGGCTTTGAAGATTCTGGCTGAGAGACCGGATGCAGGCAGGAAAGAGGTGCTCAGCAGGATTGGTGTAGCTGAGGATCTTGACGGGTTCATCAGGAAGCTGGTTGAGGAGAAGGCTGATTTAATAGCGGAGAGAGGAGAGGGAGCGTTCAAACCGCTGATGGGCCTCGTTATGAAAGAATTCAGAGGGAGAGTTGACGGAAAGGTTGTGGCGGAGAAATTGAGGAGGGCGATAGAGGACTTTATTGGGTAGTTTTCGAAATCAAAATTTTCTCCTGCCTGATCTCGGCAACAATTCCATCCATAGCTTTCAGAAGCTTCCTTTGTGATTCTTCTTCGTTATTTTCATTTCCACGGGAAGGAGCAATCCTGTAGGAATTTCAGCCAAGCGTTCCAGAGAAAAAGAGATATTTTTTTAAATTTTTAAAAATTCATGGTGACATGCAGGTTGAATACAGCAGAGAGGAGTTGAAATTTGCGACAATTCTTGGGAAAATACTCGAAGAAAAATTGAGAGACAAGAAGAAGGAAGAAATTGCGAGGAGAATTAACGGCAGTGTGTCTGTAGAGTGCAGAGATCTGAAAATGAGCACTACCATAACATTCAAAGGGGATAGAGTTATAGTGGAGAGCGGTTCGAAAGGAAAATATCTGATTTCCGCTGATCTGCAAACACTGAACGGACTGACATTTGGAAAAATAGGCCTTCTCGGTACCGTAAAACTCATTATCAAAGGAAAGCTGAAGATAAAGGGAATGATATTTGCGATGAAGTTCAGGGAATTGTTCCGGTGATTTTTGGAGATATAAAACTTCAATTTTCGATGAGAGTAATCTCTTCTGTCAGATGCTGCCCTTACTATCTTTGTGTCATTCTTAATCTTTCCTGCAAATTGCCAGGTATACAAGGAAGTGCTTGAAAGGTTTTTGGTTGAAGGAGAACATGAGTTTGAGCAAGCTGTTGAGCTTGATCTCAACTCCTCTAACGTATTTTATTGCGAATAGAATGAAAGAGTAGTATTATTCAAAAAGCTCGTAAAAATTCTTATTGGCTATTTGAATAGAGAAGATAAACTTAAGCTGAGAGATCGGAAGTTAGGGAAATGTTAGCTCTTTATTGACAAAATTCACAGATTTTCGAGGAGATCTGTAGCGAAATTCGTCTATGCTAACGTACTTTTGGTTGCAATACGATTAAGACCTGGATTCAGGGAAAAGAAGGTCGGCTGAGTGGTGAGTTTGCAGACACTCTAAACTCTGAATTTTAATCATCATCTTCAAATATAAAAAGCTCCTCTATCGTCGTGTTCAGGGCCTTTGCCACCCTGTACGCCAGCTTGAGGGATGGGTTGTACTTGCCCTTCTCGAGGAAAACTATCGTCTCCCTCCTCACACCCACCTTCCTTGCAAGTTCCTCCTGAGTCATGTTGTATCTTGCCCTGAACTCCTTTATTCTGGTTTTCATGTTCTTGCATCACCTAACCCACAGCCTTCCTGCTGTAGTAGCCGTAGAAGATGAAGTAAAGCACGAGCAGAACGCAGGCTGAGTAAGCCAGAGTATATCCTGTCTGAGCTTGTTCGTTCAGAGCTATCAAGGTTGTGCCGAGCAATGCAGCACCAATAGTAAAAACCGTCCATGCTGATTTGGATGCCTTCTCGCTTATCCTGTGATCTCTCTCATCTTCTATAATATCGGTAACTCTCCTTCTCCCCAGAGCTATCAGAATACTTCCCACAGCAAATGCCGCTAATGGTAGCAGAGCGTTTCCGGCTGACACTCCATAACCCACTGCCATGCCCATCGCAGCCACTATCAGACCTGAATACACGACAAACAGTTTCCGGTTCATGTTCCCACCTGTTAGCTAATTCTAACATTATGTTAGATATACTTAACATTGTATTTAAAAATTTCCCTTGTGTATCTCAAAATCTGGGTGGGCTGCAAATAGGTGATTCTCAGACTCTGTCCTGATGTGCCACTGTAACTGAAAGACTGGATCTGAGCTTGAACGAGTCAGGAAATTTTGGTGGCTATACAGTGCAGGCATTTTGCCGGCTGGACGTGTGCAGTAGCACAGTTCTTGCACAGACTAACTGGAGCAAAGGGCTTTTCGGGGTTAAGAGCAACTGCATTCACCAGCACTGCAATGCTTACCGGTTCTGGAGCGAGCAGACAAGGCATATCTGCGAACTTCATCAATGTGGCGAACTTCGTTGTTATTGCACAGAAGGGGTATGCGTATAACTCGCCATGCTGCAGCATAGATGTCTCGTAGTCGCGGAAATCCGGTTCGATACCACCTATTTTCCATCCTCTATCAGCCAGACGCTGTCCGCGAAAGGCAAAATCAAGCAGGTCGTTTACATGCAGCTCGTTGACAACACTTCTATCAAACTGTCTCAGCATGATGTGGTTGTAAAATCTCTCTGTAAAGAACCTTGCAAGCATCTCCGCAGTGATGCCCTCATCCCATAGCATTCTGTAGATCAGGAGAGAGGACAGGCCAGTTGCGTAGTAGGATATGTCAAAGATGCTCCTCATTCCATCAGCATTCAGATTTCTCATAAGGAATGCCAGATGAACGCGGAGCAGCTCCATATTGATTTCGTCCCTGCAGATGCTGTAATACTGCCATCCGATATGGTGGCCGACATCGCCAACGTGTGTTGGCAGCATCACCACATTGGCAATATGCACGTCTTCAATCGACATTTTGACGATATCAAACATTTTTTCCCTGTACAGTCTCATATACTCCGCAGGGTCAAAGGATGAGAATCCGTGTGTCCTCATTATGTCTACCTGCAGTTTTACGGGTTCAAGCAGCATTCTTTGCATCTGAGCTTTTTCTGCGTTTATGGCCTTCAAAAAATTGCCTGTATCCCTGAACACCCTCAGAAAAGTGTCACCGAATATGTAGGAGGTGTTCAGTCCCCACGATTTTGAGGCAAGTATGGCCAGAATGTAATCATCTGTATCCATTTTCTCTGCGATTTTGGCCAGAACAGAAAAGGTTGAGCCTGGAATGGCTGCAAAATCTTTTGCAGAGGTCACGCCGTAAAAACCATTGGCAATCCTCATCGCTTCCAGAGCTATAAGATCGTCACTCTCGTTAATTGTTTTCGCAAAAGTCTCGGCAGCTTCTCTGAAGGAGCTATCAAGATCGTAGAGAATTTCAACGACCACCGGTGTTTGCATCCACTCCATAAATGCTGACTCGAAGGGTTTTATACTTTCTGTCAGTTTTCTGAGTATTCCGTAGTGGTTCAGAACGCTCATCCTGTAAAGGTCCAGCGCCTCTCCACTCTGCCATTCCTTTACCTTTAACTCTTTAACCAAATTCACGAAGTTCTCGCAGTGAGGTATTTTGAAGTCTTCAAATCTGTACCTCTCTATTGTTCTCACGATTGTTTTCTGCATCTCTAAGGCCTCGTTGAGTACCTCACGTATCATCTCGATATCACCCTGTGAAGTGGTACGCTTAAACCGGTCTTAACTTCTTCGATTATGGAAGCACTCTCAAAGGCAACATCACAGCGTTCAATCGGCCCGTAGAATAGGAAGTCGCTGAACAACTGGGCGACGGAATCAACGCTGCTGACGAGAACCTTGGTGTCAAGTTCTTTTTTCAGGTATTCCGCCATGTAGTACGACACGTTTGCAGGTCCACATCCTGCCGGATAATCATACGCTGACTTGACCACCAGGAGCGTCTCTATAACCTCTCCGAGACTCTTTATGTCTGTAGGGACGACATCAATTAAGAGTTCACGTATTCCCAGCTTTTTAGCTCTGGTTATCAGCCCTTCTCTCTTTGCATCACCAGAAAGCAGCGTGAACCGTCTTGGGGGAGTTGTGTAGGATGGATCGTAGCAGAAAATAATTGCTTTGCTAACTCCCACCTCCTTTACGAGTTTCAGCTCATCTTTAGTATTCATCGTGCTGATGGAGTTGTAAATTATCCTGTCCACGACTCCATGTTCTGAAGCATATCTCAACCCGGCAATCCGCGCATCCACGTATCCGTCCAGGATGAAGGGTTTATCGTAGTGATCCAGAATGAAATCCAGATATTTCACCATTGCCTCTCCGCTTTCCGCCACAACATCGAGGGTTGAAGGTATCTGATAGGCATCGGAAAGTTCCTCCTGTCTGTTTATAAGATATTCTGCCCGGGCAGCGTCAAAAACTCCTTTTTCAGGGTCCTCAACCACCGAGTGCCTCGAATAGAATATGCTGCCTATGAGAAATGTTTTGTCTTTCATATGTCTGGTTTGAAGACAAGTAAAATAAACTTTATTTTGCATCTTCGGAACTGGATTACCGTAGTAGCCTTTAATAATTGGAGGGTTCAAGGGGTAAATTGTGACCATCTATGCGTTTGCAGAATTTGAGGAACGGGGAAATAGAACGAACATGTTGACCACGAATATAGCGGCAAAAATGGCAAAGAGTCTACCCAGATCAAGATTGAGGTCTGTGTTCCAGAGTATGACGAGAGTGTTGTTGATGACAACCAGAATGTAGAAGGATAGCAGGGTGGAGTAGCTCGCAAACTTCAGTCGTACGTCCGCAACTTTCTCAATCGCAAGAACTGTGAGGATGGCGAACACAAGCTTTACAGCGTAGATGGGATAACCAATTACTGGAGCCAGGATCTCGTTACTCTCGTATCCGATTCCGCTACCTATTACGTACTCTGTGGTGAGCACATCTGCCATACAGAGAGCAACAACTACAAATCCAAGCCACATAGAGTATGGTTGATCAAATAAAAAATAAATTTTTTTCATAAATATGTATTTCTACAAATGTGATTTCCCTTATGTGATTGCAAAATTCAGAGTATTTGTTTTAGTGGTAGCGGTCAGCAAACTTTATAAATCCAAAAAGATTTACTAGCTGTAAAATGAATTTGATGGAATTCGTAATTTGCAATACGAAAGTTCTGCCTGCGAAAGCAGTCTTGGAGACCTCTTTTTTCCGTAAGTCCGCATTAAATTTCCTGCCCGCTCCGGTGGAGGTGGTAGTATTCCCCTGAAAACCAGAGGTCTCTCGGTAGGATACTCATCCCCAATACTGAGAGATCTCAATTTGAAGATAGAGAAGGGAGAAGTACTCGGAATTCTCGGTCCGAATGGATGTGGAAAGTCCACACTGCTAAAGACGCTTGCAGACATCCTGAAACCAATAGTGGGAGCGGTATTGATTGACGAAAAAGAAGTTTCCGGTATGAGTTCATCCGAGCTTGCGAAAAAGATGTCGGTTATGTTTACCGAGAGGGGAGATCTGGGATTTCTAACGGCGTTTGACGTCGTTGCATTGGGGAGGTATCCGTACTTAGATCACTTCGGAAGGCTGAGCGATAGAGATGCTGAAATCATTATGGATTGTCTGAAAATCGTGAATGCCGAGCATCTTGCAAAAAGGTTCTTTTTTGAGATGAGTGATGGGGAAAAACAGAAGATACTGATTGCGAGGGCTCTTGCTCAGGAGCCGGAAATTATGCTGCTGGACGAACCAACGAGCTTTCTCGATGCTCGACACAAGATTGAGATTATGCTTCTTTTGAGAAGAATAGCAATTGAGAAGGAAGTGTCCATCATTCTAACAACCCACGACATAGAGATGGCTTTGAGAATATGCGATAGAGTTGTACTTGTGGGCAACGGTAGAGTGGTATACGAAGGAATCCCGGAAGAGGTTCTCACAGCGGAAAATCTCAGCAGTGTTTATGGTTTTAACACTGCTCACTTCGATGCAGCCATAGGATCTTTCGAGATAAAGAACGCCAACAACACCAGGTTACATATAGTGTGCGGAGCGGGGACGGGTGCAAAGCTGATGAGGTTTCTGGTTAAAAAGGGTATCGGATTTACCGCCGGGGTTTTGCATGAAAACGATATCGATTGCGTCATCGCAAGATCTGTTGCTAAGGAGGTTGTGGTTGAGAAGCCATTTGAACCCATAAGCTACAATACTTTTAAAAAAGCCGTTGAACTCGCTGAAGGGAGAATAATTGTGGACACGGCATTTCCGGTTGGGGAATTTAATGAGAGGAATTTTGAATTGTTTGAGGTCGGAAGCAAGGTTTTGACCTTCAGAAGAAATTTGAAGAAGTTCCGTAGGGTGAGATGCTTTGACGACGTTCTACGGGAGGTGATGAAGTGATATATCCTTTCACGGCAATAGTTGGGCAGGAGAAAATGAGGAAAGCTTTGATTTTGAATGCAGTGAATCCAAAGATAGGCGGAGTTCTGCTCAGGGGCGACAAAGGAACCGGAAAGTCAACTGCTGTGAGAGCTTTAGCAGACGTTTTGCCGGAAATTGAAGTATCCGACTGTACCTTCAATTGTTCGGTAGATGCACTCTGTGGTGAATGTAGAAAGAAGTTCGTGAACGGGGGTCTGAAATTTGTCAGGAAAAAAATGAAGATAGTCGAACTGCCGATTTCGTCCACTGAGGATAGAGTTGTTGGGACTCTTGACTTTGAAAAGGCTCTTAAGGAGGGGATAAAAGCTCTCCAACCGGGGATCTTGGCAGAGGCGAACAATAACGTCCTTTACATAGATGAGGTAAATCTGCTGGACGACCACATCGTTGATACTCTGCTGGATGTTGCGGCAAGCGGATGGAACGTTATCGAGAGGGAAGGTATCTCTTTCAAACATCCGTCAAGGTTCATCTTAGTCGGTACGATGAATCCCGAAGAGGGGGAACTCAGACCCCAGCTCCTTGACAGATTTGGTATGGTTGTAGACGTGGATGCGATAACTGATGCCAAACTCAGGGCGGAAGTTTTAAGGCGTGTAGAAGAATTCTCCGAAAATCCAGAAGCCTTTTATAAAAAATTTGAGGCCGATCAGAGAAAGCTGCAAAGGAGGATAAGTATTGCGAGGGGCATTATCAATGAAGTCGCAGTACCGGAGGATATAATCGATGTCGTCGCGAAACTTTGCAGCGAACTTGGAATAAAAACGCATAGAGCGGACATAACGACTGTAAGGGCGGCAAGGGCACTGGCAGCTTTTAACGGGCGGAGGATTGTGACTGTAATGGATGTTATGGAGGTTATTGAACTGACCCTGCCCCACAGAATTAAAACAAAACCCTTCGAGGAACCGGAGTTGGATTTTGACAGGGTTGAAAAGATGCTGAAAAGTTTCACGGAAATGGATGTGGTGGAGGAAGATGGAGAGAAGGTTGAGGGGCAAAAAAAGTTTGCAGATAGCCAAGAGATTGATAAAGCTCGGTTACCGAAAATGGATTTTAAGGTGAACGTAAATGGTATCAAAGGGAGGAGGGTTAAGTCACGGACCGACTATGGAAAGTTCGTCGATTTCCGGGTGAAGGGGAAAGATATAGCTATTTCTGCAACCGTAAGGGCTGCGTTGGGTAGAGGTGCAAGGGTTCCGGATGAAAGAGACTACAGGTACAAGATGTGTTCGGGGAGAGTGGCCTCGACGATAGCGGTTGTTGTTGATGCGAGCGGTTCCATGGCGTCGATGAAAAGGATGAGTGTGGCTAAAGGACTGGTTTTGAAACTGTTACAAGATGCCTACGTTAATAAAGACAGGGTCTCGATGGTGGTTTTCAGAGATTCCACAGCGGAAGTCGTCGTGCCTCCCACCTCGTCGCCCCACTTTGCCATAAGCAAAATTGCAGAAATGAAAACAGGAGGGAAAACCCCACTTACGGCCGGGTTGATCAAAGCGAGGGACGTGCTCAGGGCGGAGATGAAAAAGGGGTATGTACCTATAATGGTGCTGATAACGGATGGCAGAGCAAATGTTGCCTTTAGCAGAGATATCGAGAGGGAGATAGAGAAGGTATGCGAGTCAATACTGCGGGATAGGATCCTAACCGTAGTTTTTGATGCTGATGACTACGTCTCGTTGGGTTATTCAAAGGAGATAAGCGAGATGACGGGTGGGCTTTATTACAGACTTAGTGATTTCAGCGAAGGGAGAGTATTTGAGATAGTTGATGGTGTTAGACGATCCTTCTCCTCCTGATCACCAGCGAGATTACAATTGGGGCTCCAAAAAGAGATGTCGCAACACTTACAGGTATCTCGACGGGAGCGACAATCGTTCTGGAAACTATGTCGCACACAACCGTTATTGTGGCGCCGCAGAGTGCTACCGCCGGGATCAGGACTCTGTGATCTGAGGTCTTCAGAATCAAACGGGTTATGTGTGGGGTTGCCAGACCTACGAATGCTACTATCCCGGCAAAAGCCGTTACCAGAGCTGTAATAAAGCTTGACACCAGAATTATCATAAACCTTACGAATCTGACGTTCACGCCCATCGATTTGGCGTACTCTTCACCCATAATCAAGGCGTTCAGCGGTTTTGCAAGGAGAACTGAAAGTACGAATGTGGATAGCGTTGTGCTGATTATAACGGGCAGGTCATCAAGGGTTATACCGGAAAAACTTCCGAAAGTCCAAAGCACAAACTGGTGAACGGCTTCGCTTTCAGCAAAGGTTATCAATATCTTCTCCACTGCCCCAAATACAAAACTTAGCATAAGTCCGATTATGAGAAGGGATACGGAACTCCTTACCTTGGTTGCAATAGACAGGATTATAATGATTGCTGCAATGGAACCAATTAATGCCGATCCAACAAGCCCGTAATAGCCGATTCCAATTTGAGAGAGGACGTAAAGGGCGACACCGAGAGATGCAGCCGATGATATTCCGAGCACGTACGGTCCGGCCAGTGGATTTCTAAAATATGTTTGCAGAAGAAGCCCGCTTAACGCTAAAGCAGCACCCCCAAAGTAGGCTCCGATCGTTCTTGGCAGCCTTACGTTGAGTATTATGTAATCCTTTATATCGCCTTTACCCTTACCGGTTAGTGTGTTCAGAACGTCTTTAATCCCAATATTTGCTGAACCAACAGCTATACCAGCAAAAACGGAAACGAGAGATAGGAAAATCAGGAGCAAAAGTGCGACTGCCGCCCTTCTCATGTAAGTCTTATGAAAAATCTCGGTTTGTAACCCTGGAACTTGTCCGGATGGCACATTGCTGCGAGGTCTTTTACAATTACGTCCGGATGAAGTATCCCCAGTTGCCAGTAGTCATCAGATATTCTGTAAATTCTCCCATCCCTAATCGCTTTTATTTCGGAGAGTCTGCTGTCGATCCTGAGCAGGTCTTCAATGCTTTTCACAGTGTATGAGGAATAGACAGCAACATCCGTATCGTTACCCTTAAGCAGCAGGTCTTCAAGTGTTATCTTGGCACTACCGCTACCGTTCAAATCTCTGAAAACGTAATCAGCCTTGGCATACTCAACAGCTTTTGCCACATAGCTGCCTCCTCTGGGAACGTAAACATTTCCTTTCCATATCGAAAACCAGAGGAGTTTCGGCCTCTCTGTATCGTTTATACTGCTGTAAATTTCCATTATGTTTTTCTCGATTTTGCTGAAGTATTCATTAGCCATCTCATCCCTATCTGTCAATGCTCCGAAGAACTTTACCCATTCAGCCCTGCCCAGCGGATCGGTCTCTTTCCATTCGCTATCGATGATGTACGGTATCTTAAGTTCCTCAAGCTTTCTCCTCACGTTTTCGTTGTACTCAGTAACGTAAATAACAACAAGATCCGGTTTTAGTTCGAGAATTTTTTCGTAATCAGGAGCGCTTGGCGTACCGACGTCGGCAATTTTTCCCTTTTTCAACCTTTCTTCAATGTCTTTAAAGTACCATTTATACCTGCCACCCCACATAATACCTGAGATGCAATCGGTTGCATTTATCGCCTCAAGCTGTGCCACATGCGTGGACGACATCAAGATAATTCTTTTTACGGGGATCTTTATCGGAATACCTGCAACGTCCGGTTTTTTGTTTTTGTATAGAATATAATCTGTCCACTTCCCGTCGTATCTCACCCGCAGAATCTTGTAATCTTTGTGATACTCTATGTCGAAGTATTTGGCGTATTTTACAGTTTTTGCCGAGTGTTCGCTTACATGCTGAACACATCCGAGCACAGCCAAGGCTATTATTATGCCTGCCAATATTTTCGGATTCATTGACACAATATCAAATGTATTTGATTTATAAATCCTTCGAACATTAGTACCTCCTGAAGGGACAGCTTTCTGTTTCGATGTTGGCAAAGGCTAACGTGGGACAGGTAAACGATTCTGTACCGTCCGGAGCAACAAAAATAGCCTTTCCCTGCATTGCCGCACATTTGAGATTTAAAACCTCTTTAATGGTATTTTTGAATCTAAGCCCGTATCCGCAAGCTTCGCTGTACCGTATTGCACCCCGTATGAACGTCGTGTCCGGCAGAGAGATATTTCTACCTCTCCCCACTGGTTTAAAACGTCAAAACTTACACTCTTCGCTCCGAAGGCATAGACCATGTCGATGAGGTCTCTGAGATACCTCTGGTTGTAAGGTGTAACGACGCATGTAATACCGTAATTGACGTTTTGACTTTTCAAGAGCATCATCGATCTCAGGACGTCTCTTGTCGATCCTTCTCCATTTGCGTATGGTCTGAGCCTGTCATTGATATTTGGAGGGGCATCGATACTCACGGCTATCGAAACACCAAGCTCTGCAAGCTCCTCTATCTTTTCGCAGTCGAGAAGAGTTGCATTCGTCTGGAGCGAAAAATCGGCGTCGTACCTTTCAGCAAACCTTTTAATCAGTCTGTAGTTAAGCATGGGTTCACCGCCAGTGAACTGAACCTTGGTAATTCTGTCATTGTACCTTTCCATCACATTCTTGGCTGTGGAAAAATCCATATAGTCTCTCCGCTCACCGCCACCTGCGTAGCAGTAGATGCACCTCAGATTACAGTCCTGAGTAACGGCAAGGTACAAGATCATTCCAACTCGCCCTCCATTTTCAGATAAATTTTCCTCAGCCTCTCTTTTGTCTCCTCATCAGCCCTCCACATTCCTCTCTGTATCGCCTCAAACAGTCTTTCGGCAATGTTCATCAGGGCGTGAGGATTGTTCTCCCTGAAAAAGTCCTGCATCTCCTTATCAAAGATGTACCTCTCAGCTATGCCCTCGTACATCCAGTCGTCGATTATGTCCGAGGTCGCATCCCACTGGAAAATGTGGTCAATGTATTTCGAGAAATCTCCTGCCCCCTTGTATCCGTGCTTCTTCATCTCATTTATCCACTTCGGGTTCATTACCTTGGATCTGTAGATCCTCTCAGCCTCCTCGTCGATGCCTCTTATCTTTATGTTCTCCGGATTCGATGAGTCTCCAACGTAGGACTTTGGTTTTCCGCCCAGAGCCCTTACCGTCGCTATCAACCCCCCGTGATAGGCGTTGAAATCATCACCCTCGAATATGTCCCATTCCTGTGAATCCTCGTTTTTGACGGTAACTTCGACTATCCTGAGGATCCTTTTGAATTCTTCTTCAGCTTTAATCCCGTACTTTCCCCTGCCGTACGCATAGCATCCCCATTTTACGTAAGCTTTTGCAAGATCCTCAACACTTTCCCAGTTTTTGTTGTCGAGGACTTTGTTCACACCCGCTCCGTAAACTCCGGGCATGTCGCTGAAGATCCTCAAGGGGTCTTTTCCTTCAGCGTGTTTCTTGACAAAATTCATCTCCTCAGGCTCATCAAGGGTTGACACGAGCTTCACAGCGTCATCCATGAGTTCGATAAGGTTGAAGAAAGAGTCCCTAAACATCCCGCTAACCCTTGCAACAACGTCTATTCTCGGACGCTTCAGTTCTTCGAGAGGTATCACTTCAAGTCCGACCACCCTTCCCACGGAGTCATACCTCGGTTTTACCCCGAGCAGGTAGAGGAACTCCGCAACATCCTCACCGTGGGTCCGCATTGTTGGCGACGACCATATAACCATGGCGACCGTTTCCGGATAGCTTCCACCATCCTCCAGATACCTCTCAAGCAGTTTCTCAGCTAACGTCTTTCCCCTCTCGTAGGCCTGCTTAGTTGGAAGTTCCCAAGGGTTGCAGGAGTAGAAGTTTCTGCCAGTGGGCAGGGCGTTTGGATTCCTCGTTATCGCCCCACTCATTCCGGGCTTTATATATCCTCCTTCCAGAGCTCTTAGAAGCTCGTCAAGCTCCTCATTTTTCTCGAGTTTCCTTTTCAGATCCAAAATTAGGTCTGACAGCTCATTTTCGCTACCGTTAAAAGCTTCTGCTATCATCCTCCTCGCCTCTTCAAGAACTTCATCCATGATCCTCGATTTCGTTTTTCCATATCTCTTGGCGCACTCTTCGTTTGGAAGGTTTAGATCATATCCAAGCTTTTTAGCAGCAAGTTCGATGATAGAAGGCTTGTCGTCGTGCTTTATCCTCAAAATCGACAGAATAGTTTCCACGAGCTTCTCATCCCTGAGCCCTTCACCGAAAACATGCAGACCGGCGTTTATCATCGACATCTTTAATTCGAGCAGCACCTCGTGGACTCTCTCAACATCTTCTTCGTCCTTGACTATCTTAAGCTCCCTAGCCTTTTCGATTATGCTCTTTCTGTACTCCTCGCCTCCACCGTACCTTAAAGCGTCGTAGTAATCGTTTATCATCTTCTCCAGGAGCAGATAATCATCGTAGAGGTCTGCGGTCGTTAAAGCCGGAGTCAGATGGTCGATTATGCAGGCGTATCCTCTTCTCTTAGCCTGCGTCCCTTCTCCAGGGTTGTTGACAATGTAGATATAAAAGTGCGGCACATCCATGCATACATCCGGAAAGCAGTTCTCGGAAAGGCCAAAACCTTTACCCGGCAACCACTCAAGGGTTCCGTGCTTCCCTACGTGTATCATCGCATCGGCATTGAAAACTTCCGAAATGTACCTGTACAATGCCACATACTGGTAGCTCGGGGGGAGATCAGGATCGTGGTAAACCTTTTCCGGCTCCTCTTCAAATCCTCTCCTGGGTTGCAAAGCGATCAGGACGTTTCCATTCCTGACTATTGGCAGGAGGTAGCATCCATCGTAAACAAAAACCTTTCCCGGTTTCTCGCCCCACTGTTCCCTCATTTTTCTCTCAGCTTCTTCTGGAAGATTAAGTTCGACTTTCACCTTCATTCTCTCTGCGATCTCCGTCGTTAAGAACCTCTGGTCGTTTGTAACATCCTTCATGACCCTCTGTATCAGCTCGTTACCGTTTTCAGGGACCCACTCAACCTTGTATCCTCTCTCTTTCAGCATCTTAAGCAGTCTTACAACGCTCTCCGGTGAGTCCAGACCGAAAGCCGAGGCGATTCTATCGTTCCTCGGTGGGTAGTTATGTAACACTATGGCTATCCTTTTTTCCGAATTTCTCTTTCGTCTCAGTATTGCGTATTTTACAGCAAGTTTCGCAAACTTTTTGATTCTTGCAGTAATCGGCTCGAATTTGAGTATCTCCACCCCGGTCTCTCCCGTTCCCACCCTTTTTCTGCATGCTATCGGGAAGTGGATTATGGCTGAATCGAACTCAGGCATTGCGGCTGAAATTACGACGTCCATCGGATTTAACCCCTGCTTGGATTCTCTCCACTCAACTTCCGGTGTTGTTGATGCTATCGCCTGCAAGAGGGGGACGTCCAACTTCGTCAGAAAGTCAGTCTTTTTCAAGCCAAAAAAACTTGCCGTGAGGGAGAACATGGTCAGGTTGACGAGTACATCGATCACAGGCTCTCCATTTTGCATAAAAAATTCCTCAACACACCTCTCAAACCCCCAAGCTCCAAATTCGTTCGAATTTCTTTCGGAAAAGACTGCTACAACGTTGGCGTATTTGTCGAGTTCACCTATTAAGGCGTCGATATGCTCCAAATCGCCGCCGGCCCACCAGCTTCTGTAAAATAAAATTCCTATCGTCGGCCTATCGTCATCGAGCCTTTCAAGGAACTCCCGTCCGTAAACTCTGCCTCTGTAGTATATCCCCTGCCATGGCAAACTCTTCGGCTCCTCGTACTCAGCGTCCAAACCGCAGAACCTGTTCGCTAAAAAGAGCAGAAGATTCTTGTAGTTCTCCACGCCTTCGTAGGTGAGGTACCGCATTATCTTTTCCCAATCCCCGGCGCTTACGGTTGAGTACTTTTTCAGTTCATCCACGTTTTCGTAAAGCGTTGGAAGAGGGCAGAAGTGAACACCATGTTCGACCAAAAACGTGTGAAATTCCTCAACCGGAAAAACGTTCTTTCCACCCATTAGCTTGGCAACTACGATGCGACAGTTCTTACAGTACTCCTTGAACTCCTTTATGTCCCCCTTTAGATCGTAAACCTTTAACTTGACTCCCGATAACCTTCCAGCCCTTTCAAACGTGGCAACGTCTGTGGGAATGTTACAGATAACAGCTATCATGGTTTGTAAAATAATCTTAACTAAATTTAAAGTTAACTTTATCAAACCTGTGATGGTTCGCAGGTTATGAGACTCGCCTTGTACCAGATGGCAGATCGTGCCGATGTTGCGGCAAACATAAGGGCAGCATGCAAAGCCGTTGAAACCATAAATGCAGACTTCATATGCTTTCCAGAGTACTTTACGATTCCCGCAGACTACAAGCACAGAGGAAAAACGGTAGAGGATGCGTGGAGCGAGGTGTCGATCCCGACGCTTGAAGCTTTAACCAGAGCATCTGTAGAGTTTGAGGGATACGTAATTGCCGGAACCGTCGTTGAAAGGGACGGGGGCGATTACTTCAATACGTGTTTCGTACTCAGGAGGGGGAGGATCGTGGCAAAATACAGGAAGATGAACCCAATAAAGGAGGAGCTTGAAATGGGGATAAAGCCCGGTAATAATGTGATAAGCATCAAAACAGAGTTTGGTAGATTTGGTATCCTGATATGTGCTGATTGCCTTAACCAGGACACTGTGATGAGGGTAGCGGGTTCTAACGACATAGTATTTCTACCAATCTCCTTAACGGATCCTTCACATCCGAAAGTGGAGGGGCATCCGATAAGTGAGAGAATAGCGAAGGAATATGACGTTATTGTTGCAAAAGTCTCGAGGGTTGCCATGAACGTCGGTGTTAAGAGCGTCGTGATGTCGCCAAGAGGTGTGGTCAGGGAGGCTGAAAGCTGCTGTAAAGAGGAGGTTTTGGTGGTGGATGTAAGGTAAATCAATTAATGTGTTTTTAAAGTGTTTTTTTATTTCTCATTGCTCGAAGCCACCTTGAATAGTATTACAACTTACGGATCTGTGATTACTGATTCACAATTTTTGAATTGGAAATTACATATTTGATATCAAATAAACTTTACTTGAAATAAGAAAAAATGGAAAAAATTAAATATCAAATAAATTTGAGTTCAGATCAGTAAATTTGAAGGAGGTGGAAAATGGGAAGATGGATAAAAGACGGAAAGGCTGTCTCACCAGTTGTCGGCGTTATGCTGATGCTGGTGGTGACGGTAGTACTTGCTGCAGTGGTTAGTAGCTACGGAAGTGGAATTTCAGGAGATATGAAAAGCAAAGCACCAACAGCGACATTTAAGGTTAGGGTTGCAAGGGATGTACCCTCAGGGATGCCAGGTTATGTTGTTAGTTACGTAGAAATCAAACAGACAGGGGGCGATCCGATACCGACAGATCAGCTGAAAATAGTCACCATAAATCCAGATGCCTATGGAAGCAAGAAAATTATGGAAGTTTTGCCAAAGAGTGGTAACACACACTATTACACCAACTGGGGTGGTTGGAAGAATGGAACTTCACCTTATCTGAATGATGTATCCAAGGGCTATTTTGGCAACAATCCAGCGGTTGATTTTGGGAATTACACCATAGCGAGTGGCCTGACAATGACTGCAGACTGGTATAACAATTACCCGCAAGCAAAGTGGAATGCGACTCTGGGAAGTTATGAGTTAAATAAAGCCATCGATGCCAATGCCGGAAATGTTACAGGATTTTGTGCAATGTTCGCAGACTGCTGGAATGTAACTCCAGGACACTTTGTGACGGTAAAGATAGTTCACACACCCACGGGAAGTGTGATCTGGCAGAAAGATATTATGGTTGAAGGGTGATGACAATGAACAACAAAGGTGTTAGTCCTGTGATTGGAGTAATGTTAATGCTTGTGGCAACAGTGATACTTGCAGCAATAGTCTCCAGCTACAGCGGAACATTTGCACCAGAAGAAAAAACTCCTACAGCATCATTTAGTGCGGAGGCATCCTACAACAAGGGATACATAAAATTGGACCACATTAGTGGGGATCCAATATATAAATCAGCTATAAAGATAAGAGTTGAAACAAGCAGACCTGCAACTTCCGGATACGTGAATATGAGTAACGTGTCATTCACGCCCGATCCAACTTATCTGAAACCGGGAGATACTGCCTACATTTACTTCACTAAAAGCAGTGTCTACGGAGAGAGAGCAGTATTTACAGGTCCAGATATCAGACTCTCTGTGGCCGTCGGAGACAAGTTCAGAATTACTGTGATAGATAGTGATACCGGAAACGCCATTTGGTCATCTGAATTGATATTGAATCCATGAGCCACATTATTTTTTATTTTATTCTTTTTGCAGAACCGCATCAATGGAAGGTGAAAACTATCACAAAATTTTAAAACCATGTCCAAAAAATTTGAGTTAAGGTAATATAAATTTGATGGGTGTCGATGATGGACAAAAATGGAGTTTCACCGGTCATTGGCGTGATGTTGATGCTCGTGATGACAGTGATACTCGCCGCAGTTGTATCCTCGTACAGCGGGTCTCTGATTTCACCACAAGACAGAACGTGGCAGCTGGTGATATCAGCCAAGGCCAACACCGAGTATTTCATCATCCGCCACGAGGGCGGAGACCCGATCCCTCTTTCAGCATTCAAAATCTCAATCTACAGTACTGAAACGCTGAACACAACAACAGTTGATTTGAGCGATCTCAATAAGGACGGTATCCCTGACGCCTACAATGAAATCGGAAACGGAAACGGCATTTTTGAGAGCGGTGAGGCCATAAAGGTGTACTGGACGAACACCACGTGGACACCACAGCAGGGCGATAAGATCGTTATCGAGCTGTACGAGAGGAGTGGGAACAAGCCGATCACAAAGGCTGTAACAGTTGTTGGGTGAATGGGAATGAAATGTGAAACCTGCCGGTATTTTGTGAAGTGTTTGGAGTGGAACTGCCTCAGGAAATGGGATTGTGAGTTTTATGAGGATCTTGAAAGTTTAAAGCAGGAAGAACTCGATGAGATTGACAGGAACTTCAGTAGGATCTATGAAATGGATTTTGACAGTTTCAAGAAGCTTGTTGAAGATATAGGTTATTTTGAGCAGGATGCTGCTCTGATGACGGGATTTAAGGTGTGGAAGAAAGTACTCCAGTTAAAAAATGGGGGGAAGAGCATTAAATGATGGAAAGAATCCTCAGGACATTTAAGAAGGAAACGGAACACGGAAAACTCTACAGGGAGTTGCTGAAGCAGGACTATACAGCATTTTTCGACATCGATTACTCGAACTCTCTGGAGAGTTACTGGCTAGACAAGCCCTTTGCGATGGCAGCAATACTCGAAAAAGAGGACGATATCGTGTACCACCTTCTCCAGCCCAAGCTGACCGGAGAGGAGTTCGTCTTGATTGAGAGAATCCACAGAGTTTTGAGGGATAGATTGTTCCTCGAAGATATGGCTCAGCTCGAAAGCAGAGAAACCCTTTTGTTTGAAAAATTTGTGGGAACACTTGAGGAACTCGGAATGGGGCTGGAGCTGCCGTCTACGGGAAAGATATGGTATCACCTCAGAAACAATTTCTTAGGGTATGAAAGGCTTGATCCAATTCTGAGAGATCCCTATATAGAGGACATTTCGTGTAACGGATATAATCTTCCGGTTTTTGTCTATCACAAGGCTTACGGAAGCATACCAACCAACATAATGTACTCTCAGGAAGAGCTCGATAGATTCGTCTTGAAGCTATCCCAGAAAGCGAACTCACAGGTATCACTTGAAAGGCCGCTCGTGGATGCAACACTACCGACCGGTGCGAGGGTTCAGATAACCTACAGGAATGTCGTTAGCACGAAGGGCTCGTCTTTCACTGTCAGGATGTTCAGCGCCGAACCTATCACACCTCTCGACCTCGTATCGTGGAACACAATCAGCGCTGAAGCGATGGCCTTTCTATGGATTGCCGTTGAGAATGGGAGGAACATGATTATTGTTGGTGGAACTGCGAGCGGGAAAACCACTATGATGAATGCTGTATCATTTTTTATTCCGACATACTCAAAGATAGTTTCGCTTGAGGACACGAGGGAGATACAGCTTCCTCATCAGAACTGGTTACCAATGGTCACAAGAGATGTTCACGGGAGAGGGAAGGTTGAGATGTTCGATCTGCTGAAGGCTGCATTGAGGCAGAGGCCTGAATACATAATAGTGGGGGAGATAAGGGGTAGAGAAGCTGCGACACTCTTTCAGGCGATGAACACCGGGCATGCTGTGTACTCAACACTCCACGCAGGTGACATCGAGTCTGCTGTAAACAGACTCATTCACGATCCGATAAACATCCCCATTGCAATGTTCGCTCCGCTGGACCTTGTTGCAACGCTGAGCGTTGAATACATTAGGGGAAAGGCTGTGAGAAGGCTGACGACCCTCCATGAGGTCTGGATGACGAAAAGGGGTGAGCTCGATTACAGGACAGTTTTCGAACGCGTGCACGGAGAAGACAGGTTGGAATTTAAAGGCGAGTCGAAGGTACTTGATGATATCGGCCTGAGGTACGGAATGGATCGCAAGGAAATACGGGAGGAACTTCGGAGCCGGGCCGAATTTCTGAGAAACATGCTTGAAAAGAGGCCAGTCAATATGCACCATCTACTGAAGATCGTTGATGGGTACAGGAAGGAGTTTTACAGGAAATTGCAGACCGGGTAGGTGAATTCGTGCCTTACCTTCTACCGGTAGCCAGAAAAGAGATGGGAAAAGTTTTGAGGGGGGCTATGTTGAAGTATACACCCGATGAGTTCTCGAACTACGTTATACTGAGCTCTATAGTTTTTTCTGCTGGTGGTGTTTTCGTTCAACGTTTCCTGTCTTTTCCTTTCCACAACCTTTTCTGGCCTTTATCATTTTTCACCCTCGGTTATGTTCTTGCACTCGCATATCCATTTACGAAGATGAGGGGGAGGAGAGCGCAGATAGATCTGAAATTGCCCCACGCCCTAACATATATGCAATCCATGAGTGAGTCGATTCCGCTGTACGAAATTGTAAAAAAAGTTGTTGTGGAAAAAGAACTTTATGGGGAAGTATCGGAGGAGTTCAGCTTTGTGGTCAGAGATGTGGAACTGCTCGGTATGAGCATTGTGGAGGCTATGAATAAACTCGCTCAGGAAACGCCATCCGAAAATCTCAGGGAGCTCCTTGAAGGACTCGTGATCACTTTTGAGACCGGTGGAAGCCTGAGAGAGTTCTTTTCATCCAAATCCTTGCAGTTCAGGGAGAGAGCAAACAAGAGATTGGAGGTGCACCTGAAAACTCTCGAGATTCTTGCAGAAGTTTTCGTAGTCGTTTTTGTCGCTCTCCCGATATTCTTGATTATAATGATTTCCTCTATGAACTTGCTCGGGAAGTCCGCCGGTCCCGAACTTTACTACACGATGTACCTCTTTCTCCCGATCGGTGCCCTGTCTCTGATATATGTGATAGATCTCATGAACGTAAAGGAGGATCTCGGCCTTACAAGGGTCGAAAGAAAAAGATTCAATTACTCCCCAGACCTGCTGATGGAAGGTGCAGAGATAGAAGATGTGAGCGAGAAAATGGCGTTATCCAATATTCTGACGGCCCCGTTCGTGGCCGTAAAGAGGAATTACTACAACTCTCTTTATTTCAGTACACTCCTTGCGGTTCTGGCACTTTTCGCCGTAAGGGGGGTTCGGTTTGTCTTTCCCGAGACTATCTTCGCTGTAACGATAGCAGTCTTCTGCATTCCACTGCTTGTCGCCTTTGAATATCGTGCGTGGTACGTAAGAAGGGTGGAAAAGGAGATTCCAGATCTTCTGAGGCAGATGCTCAGCCTGAAGGACGTTGGAATGACACTTCAGAACGTCATTGACGTCATAAAGGACTCGAAAATCGGAGTTTTGAAAAGGGAATTGCGGATTCTCGATGCGGAGATAGAATGGGGGGCTACCGTAGTTGAGGCGTTTATCGAGTTCGTAAACAGGGTCGGAGTTTCCAGCATAAGAAGGGTCATCTCCCTAATAATAGAGGCAAGTCAGATCACAGAAGAGCTTAGGGACGTGCTGCTGATCTCCATAGAGGATTTTGAGCACGAACTGAAACTAAAAAGCGATAGATTCGTTACAGGCTTTGCGTATCTCGTCGTTGTGTACGTTTCCTTCTTCACGTTCCTTTACGTAGGGTATTCTCTCAACACATCATTTCTTGCCAGCTTTTCCAATTTCAACGTCTCCGTGGATGTACGCAGCTCATCGGAGATTATGTACAGAGTATCCATCATGCTCGCCATATTTTCCGGAATACTTGCCGGGCAACTTGAAAAGGGGCACATTCTGAGCGGGCTGAAGCATCTGTTCGTTTTCCTGCTTTCCACGATCATTCTATTTGAGTTCATTCTTGGAGGTGGATGGTGTGGATTCTAGGGCTGTCTCGGAGGTCGTTGGTGAAATGCTGCTGCTCGTCGTGGTGGTGGTGCTTGTGGGTGTGCTGTCGTCCAACATTGCGGGTTTAATTCCGAGCGTTCAGGATGTTCCCTATGTAGATATGCTTGCTACTAGTGGAAGCGGTGGTGTGAACGTAACTCATATCGGTGGAGAACCACTTGACATTTCTGACGTGAGGTTAAACATTGATGGGACGATTTGCGGATTTAACGGTACGAGTCTTGACTGTAAAATTCCGGGCAGACTTTTTGGAGATGGAGACACCTTCTGGGAATTCGGGGAGAGGTTGCAGATAAACGCGTCCGTAAGGGAGGTACTGGTGATATATCATGACCAGATTGTGTGCAAGATGTACCTGTGACGAAGCCGTTTCATCGATTGTGGCGATGATTCTGATTCTTGCCATGTTGGCAGTTGCGGTACCGCTAGCTATCTCAAATTTTGTACCGCACTACATCAAAAACGTCGAAATTCAGAGGTACGAGGAGTCTGAGGCGAGTTTTCTCAGGATCGCTGAGGCTTACCCGGATCCCGTGAAACTTAGGTTGTATATGGGCCGGCAAACGCCATTCGGTTTTGTTGCTGCGACGTCTTTTGGTGCGAAAAGCAGCGGTAGGATCAGCATTGAGGCCGTATGCGACAGTGGAAGCGTTGGGTTGAGTTGCGACATCCCGTCCCTCTACCTTTACCTTCCCGGCAGGTCTGTTCCGAATCGGACGCTAATTTTCTCCGAGGGAGGTATCGTTGTAGAGCAGCACTCGAGGGAGGTCATCGTTTCCAGTCCGAACATAACGCTGGTGTACAACAGCTCTCTGACGGTCGTCGTGGATTGCCTGGAGAGCGAAAAAAAGATCTCCGGTAGCGGAATCATTGTTGTTGATGTCGGTGTGCAGAGGGAAATAAAGAGCTACAAGAACTGCACGGGAAAAATCTACGTCAACGACACGATCTTTCAGGATTACTGGAATGATGCGATGAGGTCCACCTCCCTCCCTGTCAGCGGCTCTACGCTGAGTTTTGACAGTCTGAACCTAACATTGATCGTTAGGCGGGTGGGGATAAAGGTATAAGCAGCGTGTGGTAAGATTGTTCGTGGCCATCTATGCGTTTGCAGAATTTGAGGAACGGGGAAGTAGAGCGAGCAGAATTTACGCCAGCGCTAGATATCCGTCAAAACAAATTGGAAACGTTTTTTTCGATTCAGATGATGTCCCGAACCTCAGATATGCGGATGAAATGCCGGTGCGGCTGAAATGTCTGCATTCTGTCGTGGCTTTCCGCCCGTCGCATATTTTACTCTCTCGAGACATTCTGGGTGGCAAGCCTCTGTACTATGGCAGCGATCTCAGCATATCTTCCTTCAAATCGTACATCGACGGTGAGGCCCATGAGGTTCTGCCGGGAGAAGTCATCAAACTGGACTACACAGGCAAAATATTAGAAAGGAAAAAATACGCCTTTGAGGAAGTTTTTAAAATCGGAAATGCGGATGTTGAAGAGCTGATAGAAATAATAGAGAGAACACTATATAAGTTGAAGCTGAAAGTAGGTTGTATAGCATTTTCAGGCGGTTTAGACTCATCTCTTCTTGCAGCAATTTACGACCTGCCGCTGATCTCCGTCACGGCAAGCGGTAAAGAGGAGGAGTGGTTGAGAAGGGCAGCGAAGATGATCGGTAGAGAGATCGAGGTTTTGAGGGTAGATAAAAAGGAAGTATTGGAGGCTGTTGATGCCGTTAAAAAAATTATAGAGACGGATGACTTTTTACAAATTTCGATTGCCGTCCCAATCCATCTCGCAATGCAGTTTGCCAAGTCTCTGGGTTATTCAGAAATAGTTTTCGGACAGGGAGCTGACGAGCTTTTTGGAGGCTACAGGAGATATGTGGACATGGATCCATGCGAGCTTAAAGACGCTCTGATGAATGATTTGAGGAATATAGGAGATGCAAACCTGATCAGAGATAATAAACTGGCATACAAAAACGAAATAAAGCTTACCACGCCATATCTCGACTGGGACATCATAGATGCGGCGGTAAAACTCCCCCCTGAATACAAGGTCAGGAGGGAAGGAGGGAGAGTTATCAGGAAGTACGTGCTGAGAAAAATTGCCGAAAAATATCTTCCGGGTGAGATAGCGTGGAGGGAGAAGAAGGCGATTCAGTACTCAACGGGAATTGCGAAGATCTTGAAGAGGTACATGTGAACTGTGTGGAAAACGGCAGATTTTGCGGGAAGTGCTGCTTTGACACCGAGATGCCGCTAACCGAGGAGGACTTGAGAAGGATAGAGGGGCTTGGGTATGTGAAGGATGAATTCTCGATCAGAGATGGGGAGACCAGGAGGTTGAGGAACGTAAATGGCAGATGCTACTTTCTGGATGATGAAAACAGATGCGTGATCTACGAACACCGCCCTGAGGGCTGCAGACTTTATCCGGCAGTTTTTGACGGTGAAAAAGTTGTTGTGGATAAAATTTGCCCGAAATGGAGAGAGGTGAAGGTGTGTGAGGGGGCGAAGAAGAGGCTTTTGAGGTTGATTGAGAGAGTGTACGGTTTTGACGTTTTTTGATTCTGCGTTTAGTCTGATTTCCTTGACGATAGGAATTTCCGGATCCAATACAAAAAATGTTAAATATGAGCTAACACACATAAGTTTGTGAGATTGCTTGTCGGTCTTACCGCAAAGCGCGAATGCTACATCGACTTCAACCACACATATCACCTTGCCTCCCTGATCTACCGCTCCATCGAGCGTGCTGATCCCTCCCTGTCTCTGGAGCTGCACAAACCGTCCGTCTTCAAGTTCTTCACCTTCAGCAAGCTGATGGTCGAGAACAGAAAGTTCAGGATTGAGGATGGTAAAATTAGGCTGCTTTCACCAAACGTCCACTTCCTCTTCTCGACGATGAGGGATTACATCGGGGTTGCTCTTGTTGAGGGATTGCTTGAGCATCCCGAGGTTAAGATAGGCAATGCTGAGTTCGTGGTTTCCGAAATAAGGGTTTTGAAGGAGAGGGAAATTAAGGATCGGGCGAAGTTCATCACCTTGTCGCCAATAAACGTTACAACAGTCTCAGATAACGGTAAAAGGAGGATTATCGACCTTTATCCGGACAATCCAAAATTCTATGAGAATCTGAGAAAGAACCTTGTTAAGAAGTACACCGCCTTTTACGGCAGAGAACCCGAAAGTTCTGAGGTGAGGTTAAAGGTTCTGAGTGCGAAGCCGAAGAGGATACAGCTCAAGAACACCTTCCACCGCTGTGTGGAGATGGTTTTCATTGCTGAGGGGAGCAAGGAGTTGCTGGAAGTAGGCTATAAAGCGGGGTTTGGGGAGCGCAACAGTATGGGGTTTGGGATGGTGAAGGTGGTATGAAAATCGAAACTTTTCTTAAGATAGCAGGTTTTAGCCCATATGAATATCAGAAGATAGCTATGGAAAGTTTGTTTGAAGGTAAGTCACTTATCATTAGGGCTCCTACAGGTTCTGGAAAGACAGAAATAGCTTTAATTCCATTCATTTACAGTCTCAATGAAATTTTACCATCCCAGTTAATTTATTCATTACCTACAAGAACTTTAGTTGAAAGTATTGGTGAAAGAGCTATTAAATACGCGTCATTCAAAAAGCTCAGAGTGGCAGTTCATCACGGTAAAAGAGCCACAAGTAGCCTTTTTGAGGAGGAGATAATCGTTACGACAATTGACCAAACCGCTGGGGCATATTTGAGCGTTCCATTGAGCATGCCCAAGAGATGGGGTAACATATTTATCGGCGGCGTTGCTTCGGCTTTGACCGTTTTCGATGAGGTACATACCCTCCATCCAGAAAAAGGTCTTCAGACGGCAGTAGCGATAGCCATGCAATCTGCAAAACTTGGTTTACCTACGATCATAATGTCTGCTACACTTCCAGATGTTTTCATTAAACGTATCAAGGAAAGAATGGAGAAAAGCGGAGGTAAAGTTGAAATTTTAGACGTTAAAGATGAATCGGAAATAAAAGCGAGAAAAAATCGGAAAGTTGAGCTAATAAACAGGACTAATGAGAAGCTATCGGTGGATACTGTTCTTAAAGAGTTTGAAAGTCATAATAAACTTATTGTGGTAGTTAACACCGTCGAGCGAGCGCAGAAGTTGTATCTTGATTTAAAGGATAAAGTAGATTGTTCTGTAATTCTTTTGCACTCCAGATATCTTGAAGAAGACAGGGCGAGAAAAGAGAAAATAATCGAAGAGATTTTTGGGAAGAATGGTAAGGGAAAATGTATACTTATATCAACTCAAGTGGTGGAGGTAGGGATGGACATATCGTCGCCAGTGATTTTATCGGAAGTCGCTCCGATCGACGCTTTAATACAGAGGGCAGGAAGATGTGCGAGATGGGGTGGAAATGGAGAATTCCACGTTTTTGGTCTTACCAAAGATGCTAGAAATCCGCATGCACCGTATTCGAAAGAACTCGTTGAGGCTACGATTTCCGAAATTAAAAGTAGAGGTGGTTTTAATTTAGATTGGCAAACCGAAGTCGAGCTCGTCAATAGAGTTCTCTCAAGTTATTTTGAATTCTTTATGGATCCAAGACACTTCTGGAAGAGACTTGGTGAACTCTCCCGTGCCGTCTACGAAGGATGTAAGGCGAGAGTTGAACAAAACGTGAGAGAGGCATTCTCGTGCGATGTTACGTTGCACGAGAATCCAGATTCTCTTAAGCCGGAGGATGTTTTATTATTACCGAAAATAAGAGTTGATGCACGGGTTTTAAGTGGCAAAGTTAAAAAACTCACAGAATTGGGTATCAAAATATATAAATTAACGGAAAATCCGATAATTGAAGATTACGATAGCAGATACGAATTGAAACCCGTTAGAGATAGTGAGGACATCGTTCCATTTGAATTATACGTTTTAAGCGGTGCTTGTTATTCCCCTGAAATTGGGCTTGTATTCGATTTATCTGTTCCTAACGCTATCCGATCCTTTGAACTCATTGAAAATCATGAGCAAATTAAACTTCAAACGGAATATAAACTCGAAAGAGAGAGTTGGGTTGAGCACGCCAAAAAAACATTGCGCATTCTTGATTTATACTTAATTCCGCGCTATCGTTACGTTATCGAAAAATTTGCCGAATATTTCGGTTATGATTTCAAAGAATTTGTAGATCATATTAGATGCATTGTTGCATTGCACGATCTCGGTAAGTTAAACGTTTATTGGCAGGAGAAAGTGGGATGGAAGGGAGATACACCTTTAGCTCATTCGGACAGTGATATCAAGAGTTTACCACCACACGCTACGGTTTCAGCAAGAGCGTTACAGCCTTATTTGGAAAGTATATTTGACGATGAATGTGTGTTTAAAGCGTTCTATTTGGCCATTGCCCATCACCACGCACCGTGGGCGAAAGAATACAGAGATTACAGGTTAATTCCAAATTTTTACAAATTCGTTAATGAAGTCTGGAATGTTCCAAAAGAGTTGATCAAAACTAATGACTCTGCTGGAAGGCTCGATTTTACTTATTTGGATTTAGTCGACGAGAATGAAGCTTACAGACTCTATGGATTGCTCTCCAAATTGTTAAGAATATCGGATAGGCTTGCCACGGGTGGTGTAAGTTATGAATCGATATTTTCTGCCTAAAACCGGTTGGGAGTTTTTTGATGTATCAAGGGCATACGGAGTGGGGATTATTGTGCATGTACTGAGCGGGGACGCAGTTGTAAGCGACATGGGTGGATTTTATTTGATAGAATCGAGAAGAGAATTGAATTTTGAGAGACTCGACCAGATTCATCGATTTTTAGGTGATGATCAGGCTTGGAACTGGACGTTTCTAACAATTGGAAGCGGGCAAAGAGAAAAGACAAAAAAGAAAGTTGTAGAGTTATTAGAAAATATCGAAAAAATCCGAAATACATTAAATAGTCTAAAAGAATTAAAATCACCAGTCTCCATAGGAAGTGGGAAGGAGACTCTCTACCAGCCAATGGAACTGGCTGCAACGAAGGGAATTAGGGATGAAATTCTGCTAAAAAAGCAGTATTCTGAGGGGTCGTCTGTAAAAGTATCGATAGATGATTTTAGCATGTCGGTATTGGGACATATCAACGCAACCATACGAAAATTCTCAAATATGGGCATGGTTTTTGCAGTTCCAACCCCCACCAGAACGAGGGTACTACACTTGGTTGATGAAATTAAAAAGAGAATCGATGACTCTGTAAAAGGATTACATAGGGCTGGGTGGTTCCCATCGCTCGCTCAAATAGCCATAAATTTAGTTTTAGAAGAACTCAGAGTTAAAGAGGGCGGTAAATTCTCTCCAAAGTTCGGTTTTTTGATATACGGTGTGATGACAAAGACAGGGACTCAATGGAAACCATTAACAGGAGGCATTTTCCCTCTTGATTTTCTACATCAGATAGCAGAATCCAATGAAGCAAAGAATGTGTTAAACAAATGGAAAGACATTTTTGAATGGACGGCTTTCAGGAAGGGGTATGAAGACTTACCGACGGCTTTAGCCGAATTCATAGCAAATCCCAACCTACCTAATTATGAGAGGTATATTAGGCTCCACCTAAGAAATGAGCTTAATAAAGATCGAATAAAGTTTGGAAGTTACGAAAAGAAGGTTTTGGAGGAGGTGGTGAATTTTGTCGGAGTTTAAGCTTGGAGATATTTTTGGATGCGAGGCTGTAAAGAATTTTGGAGCAGCATTGAGGAGGGCACTAAGGATTGGCGACGACTATGCATCACTCGTAGAGTTAGAATACGTTGAGACAAAAGAACAGTTCGAAGAAGTTATTAAGAAGTTTTTAAGGAGATATGAGACTATAGCAAGAAAAGGTTACAAAGGTAAGGAGCTTAGCCGTCTTAGCGAGAAGGATTTGGAGGAACTTATGATTTTAGTGGATAAGTACGATGTAAAGCCAATTAGAGCAGCACTTATCAGTTATGCTCTCGTTAGAGGTGAGAGGGAAGAAGTAAGTTCTGAATTTGAGGAGGTGGTTGCTGATGAGTGAGAATGTTTATGAAATCGCTATTTTGGGTAGAGCTATATGGCAACTGCATAGCCTAAATAATGAAGGGACAGTTGGAAACGTCACAGAGCCAAGAAGTGTTAGAATAATTGACCCAAATACGAAAAAGGCTGTAACAACCGATGGGGTTTCTGGAGAAATGTTAAAACACATCCATACTGAGATTATGTGGGCATTAGATGATAAAAACAACCTATGTGATGCATGCAAAGTTTTGAACCCAGAGAAATTCAACTTTGCAATAAAAACAAAAAAAGTTACTGCTAAGGATGTTGAAGACGCATTAAAACAGGCTTTAGAGAAATGCGATATATGCGACGTTCAGGGCTTCCTTCTCGAAAGACCCACAGCCTCAAGGAAGTCTACAATAGAGTTTGGTTGGGCTCTTGGAATTCCTGAGGTTTATAGGGATATCCACACCCACGCGAGACATGCTCTTGGTGAGAAGGGGAGAGGTAGTAGGGGTCAGGAAAATGAAGAAGAGACTGAGGGTGCTTCAACACAAATGGTATATCACCGTCCAACCCGTTCCGGTGTGTATGCAGTTATTTCGGTATTCCAGCCTTGGAGAATTGGATTAAATGAAGCAAGACAGAGTAAATATACCTATGATACGGACGATAGCGCAAGGGAAAGAAGATACAAACTTGCATTGAAGGCGTATCAGCTTCTGTTTGCCCGTCCAGAAGGAGCAATGACTACCACACGATTACCACATGTTGAAGGTTTCAACGGAGTAATAGTTTACTCAACAGAACCTATGCCTGTGCCAGTAATCTCTCCGCTTAAAGACGACTATGTTACTGAAATAAAAACAATTGCAGAGAGCTTAGACAGTTCTTTAAAAGTCATAAAATTCGACAGTATCGCAGACTTCGCGACGAAGATAGGACGGCTAACCAACAATAAACCATACAAAATGGAGTTTTAGGTGAACTGAGATGCAGTGGATAAAATTAACGTTACACTTTCCATCATTTTTTTCATATCGCATACCAGATTATTCCTCACAGTATGCTCTGAGTGTTCCATTACCTTCACCGTCGGCGATAAAGCTTGCAGTGATAGCAACAGCTATAAGAGCTACTGGCAATGTTGCTGAAGGTGAACGTGTTTTTTATGCGGTGCGGGATGCTGACGTGCGAATCATACTGCCCGAGCAAATTGCAATTAACTCGTTTTTGATTAAACGATTGAAGAAAAGAGGGATTAAAACAAAAGCTGATAAAGAGGAATATGAGAAAGGTTTGTTACCAGCATTTGAATCTACTTTTGGAGTTAGAGAATACGTCTTTTTCCCAGATGATGTAAATTTGTTCATCGGTTGTGAGGGTATTGATATAATAATCAAATATTTTGGTATGCTGAGATATCTTGGATCAGGAGACTCAATACTTTACGTTAAAAGTGTGGAGCTAACTAAAGAACCACCAGAAAGTGCAATTAAACCCATAACTGATGAAGAATTTGCAGAAACAATTTCCGATGAGTCTTGTGTGGTTTATCCGGTAAAGGATATAAGTAAAAAGGCAAAATTTGAACAAATAAACCCATACTCAGGCAAATCAAGTAGAAATGTCTTTGAAAGAAAATACTATCTTATCAAAGCTAAAATCAAAAAAGGTAAAAACTGGAAAATCCTCGAAATTTGGTATTAGGTGGTGGAAAAGTAAAAAATAATAATATTGGTTATCAATTGTATCGTGAAGGCGGTCTAATATAGGTAGTTAGTTTAATCATACACGGTGAAGCGGTATGGAAGATCCAGTAAAGAAATGGCTTAAATTTGCAGAAAGAGATTTGAGGAGTGCTAAAAGGAATTACGAGATCAGTAAATATCATGTTTCAGCTTTTTTAGCTCAACAGGAAGCAGAAAAAGCATTAAAGGCTATGCACATCAGGAAAAGTGTGGAGTTTCCAAAGATCATAAAACTGTGTGCAGAAATTACTCCCGCTTATACTGCAACCAGATACCCAGATGTTGCAGAGGAATTTAACGAGGTTAGAAGACTTAATTAAGTATGTAGGGAAGGTGGTAGAATGGGTGAAAAAGAGATTGATTTAAATAAGGCTGAGGAGTTCATTAAAGGAATTAGCAGAAAGTATCGATTAAAAAAGGCCATAGTTTTCGGATCATCTGTTAAGGGAAATTTCGGAGAGGATAGCGATATTGATTTGATCGTTATCAGCGATGAGTTTGAAGGTGTAAGCCCGTTGAAACGACCGGTTAGGCTGTATTTGGAGTGGGATCTCGGTTATCCAGTGGATTTTATCTGCTACACTACTGAAGAGTTCGAGAGGCTCAGCAAGAGGCCGAGCTTGGTGAGGGGGCGTTGGAGGAGGGGAGGGTTGTTGAACTGGGTTGAAACTGAAATGGGGGTAGTTGGATGCTGAATGCGGAAAAAATCAGGTTCTTTTCGGAATCACATAAAGAATACTTGGTAAAATTAATAGAGAAAATTAAGGATTATTATGGCGATAGACTCATATCTCTCGTTATCTTCGGTTCTTATGCAAGGAAGGAAAATAAGTTAAACTCCGATTTGGATATACTGGTAATTCTAAAAACTGATAAATCAAGATCTGAAAGAATTAAGGAATTTGTGGAAAACATCGAAATGCCATTAGAACATTTAGCTCAGAAGCTCGTTGATGAAGGTATATTTGTTGATTTATCCCCCGTTATTCTGTCCGAAGAGGAGGCGAAGTTCTTTAACCCTCTGTATTTAGATATGGTCGAACATTCAATTATTGTTGTGGATAAAGATAACTTCATCAAAAAAATATTGGATAGGGTTCGTGAGCAGATGAATGATTGGAAAAGCCACAAAGAATTTGTGGGCAATAGGTGGGTATGGATTATAAAAAAGGGTGAGTTTACTGGAGGGGTGAAACTTGGATAGACTGGCTCAAGATTACTTGAAAAGAGCAAGCACAAGGCTGGAGGTTTTGGAAGTATTTTACAAAAAGGAAGATTATGCTGATGTAGTTAGGGAAGCCCAAGAAGTCGTGGAGCTGGTATTAAAAGCTGTCTTAAGGAATGCTGGCATAGATGTTCCGAAAATACATGATGTGAGTAGAATTCTTGAGAAATACAAAGATCTTCTGCCAGAAGAGATCAGGAAAAATTTAAAGAAGATAATGATGATTTCCAAGAGATTGAGAAAGGAGAGGGAATTAAGTTTTTACGGTGCTGAAGACTTCATACCTCTCGAAGAGTACACTGCTGAGGAGGCTTTGCAGGCTATAGAAGACGCTAAATTTGTTGTTGAGGTTGTGGTGAAAGCGTATGAATGATGTTTTTGGAGTAGTTGGGGCTATAAATGAAAAATTTGAGGTGAGATAGTGGTACTTGAATTTAGCATTTATGAAAATCCTTGGATGGATAACGGACTTGAGAACTTTTTTAGAATACTAAGAAACTTAGACTCCTGTAATGTTGAGCTAACGGATAACTCAATAAAGCTTGAAATAAAGAATAAAGAAGAATTCATCAAGGAATTAACAAAGAGAATTCTCGAAAAAAGGCAAAATTTGATAGTCATTGAAAAAAACGAAAAAACTGGTGAAATTAAAGAGATAAAGAAAGACCACTTGATATTGCAGGAAGAGAAAAAGATCGGTGGAAAGGTAGCCTTTAAGGAAGACTTGTACAAGCCAGAAAAAACAGCTGAAATTGTTTCGAAAATATTTGCTGGAGAATACGTGGTGGTTATATGATGCAGGCAAAAATTAAAACCCTTACACCAATATGGACAGGGGATGTTAAGAGGGAAAGTGCAAAATTGAGAGAGACCTCAGTTATAGGTTCATTGAGATGGTGGTTTGAGGCTTTGGTGAGGGGGTTGGGTGGTTATGCTTGTGGTGGCATAAACAATAAATGTGAGTACAAGGACAATGCAAGCTCTCTTTGTCCAGTTTGCCAAGTATTTGGAACTACTGGATGGAGTAGAAGGTTTAGGTTAGAAGTCAATGGGAGGTTGAATCGATCACCATTTGTTATAGTAAAAGCAGATGAAAGAGAGAGTCATAGAGGCTGGTTTTTAGGAAGTAGAGAAAGTGGCGGCTTAGTAGGTACTTCTGAAGTAAAAATTTATGGAGATTCTCAAATAAAGAATGTTTTAGCATTATTGTTGAACCTATCGTGTTCGTGGGGCATTGGTGCGAAAACACAGGATGGTTTTGGTATTTGTGATTGTGAATTTGAGACAGGATACAGTGTTAACAAAGCTATTGAAAAAGTAAAAAAAAAATGATAGATGAGTTTGAATTAAATCAAAACCAGCTCAATAATAAACTATTTGCAAATTTGGAGGACTTTTTCTTTGTAAAAGTTAACATAGATGGTGATATTAAGAGCGATATTGAAGGATACCTCAACAACAGACTCTTTAAAGATCCTAAAAATCAAATAAGCATTGAAGAATTTTTGCAACATGTTTCTGAAAAGTATAAAGATAAATTTTATCCCACAGCTCCACTAATTAGATACTGGCTTAGAAGTTTGTTTAGGAATGGTAATGATGCTCTAAGACATTTTCTTTTTGGTTTTGTTTCAGTAAAAGGAACTCCCACTCCTATTTGTAGAACACACCTTACCCATGTGAATAGAAAAGGTAGAGGCCACTTCTGTTCAAAGTGCAAGAGAATTCTGAGAGGCGAAGAGATTTACGAGAAAATGGGGTCAAAAATTTTTGTTTCACACATCTATAATATTGGTAACAACAAATGGGAATTCAAAATCTGGGGTTATGTGCCAAAAATTTTACCCAACAACGAGAGCAGAGAAAAAGTGTTGCAAAAGTTGTTTAGCGAAATCAAAGAGAATAAAAACTTTGTAAACGTATTAAATTTAGATAGAGATTCAACAGCCGTTGAGTGGTATGAGATTTCTAAGGAGAGATCCAGTATCTCCTCTGTTGAGGCGCTAATTGGTAGTATTTTAGAGGTGAGTAAGAATGAATAAATGTGACTTTTATGCTTGGGTATACAGATGGCAACATGAGAAAAAGGGTGATAAAAGGGAGAACGAGATCAAAAAGAGAGTTACAAAAGAAAAATCACAATTTTGGTACTATAAGTTCAAAGAGTTATCCTTGCATAGAATATTATTCCAAAGCATAGAAAAGAAGCAATTTGCCGAAGATGTTAGAACAACATATAAATGGTATATACTTCCGTCTTTAAATACACTCTCAGAAATTAGAGATAAATTAAATTTTCAAGAATCTTTTTTAGAAGCTTTCAAAATCACAAAAAAATTTGACAATCCAGAAAACTTACCATCCTACGCCACATACATCCAAATCCGCTTCATCCTCAAAAAACCCTACCTGAGCAAAGACGATGACGAATTCTACATCATAGACAATCCAATCGTAAAAGACAGGGTCTTCAAACTCCCGATGGTCAGAGCAACAACATGGAAAGGAGCTTTGAGATTTGCAGCGATAAAGGTTTTTGAAGATTGGATTTACGAAAAACTAACCGAATCAAAACTCGAAAAGAGAATTGTATTCAGGGAGAGAGCAAAAATTGTAAAGCTATTCGGTAACGAAAAAGATTCCCAGGAAGAGTATTTGGGGAAGCTGTGTTTATTGGCGATAGAAGGAAAGCTTCCAGCAGGAGAAAAACTAAAAGAAGAAGTCGTCAAGATTAACAAAGAATTCGAAAAATGGCTTATTGACGAAAAAATCGTCTCAAAAGATATTCCATCAAGGTCTGGAAGGCTCTTCTTTTATCCCACCTTTTTCGATGAGATTTCGCTTGATGTCATAACTCCCCTGAGCAGGGAGACAAGAACACCTGTGAGGGGTAGGGGGCCAATTTACTTTGAGATCGCTCCAGATGGGGCAGAGGGGATATTCAGATTACTCTACTACCCCTTCGACTTAGTAGCTAAGGGGATGTTAGATGAAATTGAAAATGAAATGAAGGAAGACCTGAACTTCTTAGCAAAAGCACTACAAAAAATGTTCTACGAAATCGGCTTTTCAGCTAAGAAAACAAGTGGATTCGGAGTGATTTCAGAGTTTAATGGAAATGTGTTGATTCCGTTCAAGAATATTAACTCGAATTTCAAATCATTTGACGAGCTTGATTTCTCAAAACTATGCACCAAAGTTAACAAAAATGTTAATTATGGTGCATCAAAATGAGAATCAAGATGCTTGATGAACTGGCGAGAAAGAAGATATTCACGGTTGAGGAAGCTGCAAAGATTAGTGGTATCGATAAAAATGTCTTAAAAGTCCTTCTTTCAAGGTTAGAAAAGAGGGGGTGGGTTGAAAGAATAGAGAAGGGCAAATATATGGTGATACCGCTTGGTGCGAGGAAAGGAGAATACACATTAAATGAGTTTGTTATCGGTTCCTTGCTTGTAAATCCCTCTGCAATTGCGTATTGGTCGGCTCTCAACTATCATGGCTTAACAGAGCAAATACCCACAACTGTTTTTGTTCAAACAACATCAAGGAAAAAGAAGCGGGAATTGGAGATTTTCGGGGTGAGATACAGGATTGTTAGAGTAAAGGAGGAGAAGTTTTTCGGTGTTGAGAAAGCATGGCTTGATGAGTTTCAGGTTAATGTGACAGACAGAGAGAAAACTGTTGTTGATTGTCTGGATAAGCCAGAATACTGCGGTGGGGTGATTGAGGTTGCAAAGGCTTTGAAGAATGGTGAATTTGATTTTGAAAAACTGTCGGAGTATGCTATAAAAATCGGAAACTCGGGAGTTGTAAGAAGACTTGGTTATCTCTGCGATGCTCTGGGATTGCAGATTGATCTGCCTGAAATCAGGGCGAGGAATTACTTATTTCTTGACCCCACCATGCCCAAGAAGGGCAAAGCTAATGGCAAATGGAGATTGATAATCAACCTTGACATCGGTGAGCTTGAATGATTCCCGAAGTAGAAATAAGGGAGTTCGCAAGGAAAAACGGTGTGCCGGAAACGACAGTTGAGAGAGATTACGCTCAAAACTGGCTTTTATCTTCTCTGCCACACATCATGGCGTTAAAAGGTGGAACAGGCATTAGAAAGGTGTATATTGGAAATTACAGGTTCTCAGATGATTTAGATTTCACATTGCTTGAAGATGTGGAAGCTGATGAATTAAAAGATTTTATTGTTAAAGCTGTGAGAGAGGCGAAGAAGAGGAGCGGAATTGATTTTGATGAGAACATCAGATTTAGGGGAGTTGATAACGGATATGATGTTACAGTTTATTTTAGAATTCTGAGAAGAGCAGGCAACCCCCTACGGATAAAAATAGACATAACAAAAAGGGAGAATGAAGCTACACTTCTCCCGCTGGAGAGAAGAAAAATCATCCATCCTTATTCTGATAAATGCGAGACGGAGGTTTTGACTTACTCACTTCAGGAGATTTTTGCGGAGAAGATCAGGTCTTTATTCCAGAGAACGAGACCAAGGGATTTGTATGATGTATGGCTTCTTTCAAAACTTGGATTGGATGTTTCTGGCATTATTGATGAAAAGTTCAGGTTTAAAGGAGTTAAAGCGGATTTTGATGGTTTATTGAGGAGAAAAGAGGATTTCAGAAATGCGTGGGAAAGCTCGCTCAGGCATCAGCTAAGGGATTTACCTGATTTCAATGTGGTTTTTGATGATGTGATGGAGTTCTTAGGTGGTGTGCTATGAGTGGGAAATTGAATGAGTTGATGGAGAATAGGGATGCGATCTTGCTTGCTGAGATTGGGGCTTTGATTCATGATTTGGGGAAGTTGAGTGAGGAGTTTGTAAGATCAAAGTGTATTGAAGAATCTGATAAAAATTGGATTCACCACACTGCAGTTATTGAACTCGATATGCATAGAGGGGTTAAATACGCAAATGACATTAGAAGGATACTAAAAAATATTAAAATAAATATCAATCGGAAGACAATTGCATTATACGATTTTATTTTAGGTCATCATCCTAAGAATTGGGGTAGAAAAGAAAAATGGGATAAACTAGAAAGCTTTGAATTCGAGTATCCTGCCTACGATAAAGGTTTGATTTTGTTGAAATTCATTATAGCCTCAGATACTTTTGATAGTGAAGAGGACAAATCCTACTGTAAAGATCCGCAAAGTGTCTGCGGTATATACAAATCGACATCTTTTGGCTTTGAAGAGGATGTAATCATACCTCAATCTTTGAAAGATGAAAGAGTAAAGATTTATAAAGTTCTAAGAGACTGGCTGGATTCTTGTAATATTAGAGAAATTATCGATAAGAGGCTCAAAATTCTCAATAAAATCAAAGAGTCATTTTCTAAAACACTTGGAGAGACAAGGAGGTCAGCAAACGATGTTACTTTATGGGATCATTCGTACATGACAGCAAGCATGATGAAAGCTCTTTTAGCACAATACATTTTGTGTAAATATTTCGAAAATGAAGATAACTGCAAAGAATTTCTAAAAGAAGTAAAGCAAGCAGATACTGCTCCTAAGCAGATAGTATTGAATACTAAACCATTCAAAATATTCTCAGTGGGCTGGAATTTATTCGAATTTCTAAAGCAATCTCACAAAATTCCAGATGTAATTGGTAGAATTAGGATTTTAGAGGAAATAAGGAATTCTATTAGAAAAATTGTGGAGGAAGAATATGCCTTAGGTAATTCGATCTATGAGGATGATTTTGGAATATACTTTTTAATTCCATCGGTATTAAGCGATGATGATCTGAAAGAAGTTAAAGAAAGGATTTTCGATGTATTTAACGAAAAAGTGGGTGGTATATTATTACCAGTATTCCATCTTGAGGAACCAAATCCCAGCGAAGAATTTAGAATCGGAAAATTGCTTACTAAAGCGATGGAAAATATTGGAAAATACGTGAAATCTCACAAAATTGAGTTGATTAAAGCTCCCACTTGGATTTGTTCATGGAATGAATCCGTGCGATTATCCAAAGAAAAACTTGTTTGCAACGTCTGTGGTAAGGGATTTTACTGCAAAGGTGATGATGAAAAGATTTGCGAGACCTGCAAGGATATAAGAAGTAAGGGTAGGGTAAAAGAAATTTCGCAAACAGTCTTTATTGATGAGATTGCTTGGAATCCCGATGAAAAACAGTACGAAAATGCTTGCTTGCTAATTGCTAAGTTTGATTTGGATGAGTGGTTAAATGGTAGATTTGTTCAGAGTTTGTTTATTAGAGAACCAGATAAATACTATGATGATCTAAACTGGAATAGTGGTGAAAATCTTCCCGGTCTAGCGGGTGTACTTGGTAAAGCACTTAAAGATAAAATAAAATCAAATGTATGGGATGAAGAAGCAGAGAAAAACGTATATAATGCTGTTAAATCATTTTTACATGATAAAGTACCCATAATAAGGGGAAATTCTACAAAAACTGTAGCTCTTGGTGTAATCAAGCTGATAGAAGAAGAGATTAAAGATGGGAAAACGTTAACGGATATTCTAAATAGAGAGAAGCATGAGCATTTTATCTCAAATACTGCTTTTGATTTTGAATATTTAGATAATTTAGTACTCTCAAAGCCCCCATCACCATCCCGTTTGATGCGTGTTTGGCGTGATACTACAAACTTTTTCAGTACAGTTGCCAAGAAAATTGAAGCTCCAGATGTGGTGGCATGTAATATTAGGATAAAGGATTTCACATTAAAGGGCAAAAAACTGGTTGAAGGTTTGGCTTACATAGTTAAAATACCAAAGCTTGGGGTGTCTGGTGAAGTCGTTTGTGAGGAAAGTTGCGAGATACCCGAATATCTAAGGATAATAACGCCACATCTTTCAGAGATCCTTATAAACAACGAGAGTAAAGTTCTTGATACTGGAATTGAAATTTATCATCCTGAAAGTAAAGGTCTGATAGCGATAGCGACAATTGATTGTATTGTCCCCGCAGGGTCTTATAAGGCATACAGAACAATTTCAATTTCTCCAACTCTGTTCATGGCAATAATTCCTGCAAGCAAGTCTTGGGAAATTGTAAAGATGATTAAAGATGAATATGTGAAGAATTTTGGAAAAGTCTTTGGAAAATTACCACTACACGTCGGTTTAATATACTTCAAAAGAAAAATGCCGATATTTGTGGCTCTCGATTCTGCAATGAGGTTTGTTAATGAGTTTGAAAGTTTAAAGGGTGAAGATGAATTGTATGTGATTGAAAATCCGAGGACTGAAGATAACTATGCGATTTTAGGGCTTGGCCATGCAAAAGACTGGCAATCCTTTAAGTATACGGTTAGAATACCATACAAGCTTGGAGATGGAAATCCGGATTACTACCATCCATACCTTATGGTAAGTTCATCAAAGGATTCGATTGAAATCAAAATTGATGAATCTCCAATCATTCAAAAGCACATTTCAAAGATTAAGGAAGGGGACATAATTAAAATGAAGAAATATTATATTGATTTCGAATTCCTCGACTCGAACATCCGCAGATTTGACATTGGTAAGAAAAGAAAACACTGGCTTTTCACCAACTCGACGAACAGGCCGAAACCATACTTGCTCTGGGATATCGACAACTTCGAGAGGTTGGGGGGACTTGTCAAAAAGCTCGGACTTACAACAACGCAGGTCATGAACCTTTACGAGTTGTTAATAGACAAACTCGAAGAATGGGGGATACACAAACCACCGGTAGAGCTTTCAAACGGCACTGATGAAGACAAAGCTACAGCTGAGACCTTCAAGATATTCGTAGAAAATGCGATAAAAGACGTTCCGCTGGGATTGAAGGTAGTAGATGGAGAATCCGGTAAAGGTAAAATATCAAAAGAAGATTATGAATTTTTGAAGGAATCCATCCTAAACGGCATGTTTTTTGATTTTGTAGATTTGTGGCATACAATTTTGAAGGAGAAGTTTGGGGAAAGAGGTGAGGAAAATGTCTGATTGTGGAAATAAAGTATATGAGCAGAAGAAATATTTCGCAATAGCCTTGGATCCCATCCACATCGGAACTGGTGGATACAGAATTGGCAGAGTTGATAACACCATCGTCAGAGAGCCGGCAACTGGCATACCTAAGATACCCGGCACGACAATAGAAGGAGTTTGCAGGAGTTACGCGTTTTTAAGAATAATGGAGAATGGAAAGTTGAGAGAAGAGCTAAAAAAGAGTGGGTTTAACCAGCAATGTGCTAAAGGCAAGGTGAAGAAGGAAGGAGATAGAAAAATAGAGCCGTGTGGAAAGTGTCCCGTATGCATCACTTTTGGATACACCACAGACACAAGATCACTTCAAGCGATGGCATTGTTTTCGGATGCAAGAGTTCTGTTTTTCCCAGTGGCCACTATGATTGGTCCCGTTTGGGTTACCTGTCCGATGATTTTAAAAGATGCAGGTATAAAGGATATACCAAAACTAGGTGATAACAGCTTTATTGTCCCAGAGGGTTGCGAAATTAAGCCTCCAGATGGAAAGCTTAATTTTGGCTGGTTACTATTAAATCAAGATAATAAGGACAGTAATAAGGAAACGAATGTAGATAATTGGGTGTATTCCGAGGATGATGATCAGAAAAAGAAATTGAAAGATGCGATACGAGAAGAAATTCTAAAAAGGATTACCATAGTTTCCGACAACCTCTTTGCTACAATCGTAAACTCAAACCTTGAGGTGAGAACATCAGTAGCAATAGACCCAGAAAGAGGAGCTGCTGAAGAGGGAGCCTTATTTACCTACGAAGCGATTCCGAGGGGGACAGTATTCTGGTTTGATGTAACCTATCAGAATCCAAGATTTTATCAGATTGACAGTATAAATGGATGCAACAATACCGATTTAAAGAGGTGCATAATTGAAACTGTGAAGAGCGGGTTATCTCTTTTCGAGTGCTTGGGACTTGGTGGAATGAGTTCAAGGGGTTTTGGAAGGTTAAGAGTTCTGAATTTGGGTGATGATGATGGAAACAAAAAATAAACTCACTATCGACAAAATCTCAGCAAAAATAGGATTCGATTTGGCGAAGAAGTTCACAAATAAAGATGATGCCGATAAGCTTGAAACAATAGTTACTAAAGCTATTGGAGTCCTTATCGAAGATGGATTGCTTGCCTATGTAATTTGGCTAAAAAGCAGAGGAGAAAAAGAGAGGAAATATGCTACAGAGATATTGAATAAAAGCAAAGATCTGATTCGAGAATTAGACTTAGCAACCACAGACGACCCAATAGACATGGCGCTGGAAATATCTTCAAGTATAGAAAAAACCCTCCTCGCAAGACAACTACTCGAAAGAATGCTTGTTTACGCAAGGTACAGGGCGAAAGCTCTGCAGAAAGGGGAGTAAAATGACGTGGAAATGCTATCTCACAATCTTCAAAGCAGAATCTCCCGTGCACATCGGATACAGACAGATTGGCATCTTGAAGACAACTCGCTACTACATCACAGGCAGGGCAATGTGGGGGGCGATAACAGCCAATTTAACAAGAGCGTTATTCAGCAGTCCAGATGCGCAAGACTATCAGGCGGTTGGAAATTTCGTCAGAAAAAACATAAGAACAACATACTTCTATCCTGCCATAAAGAAAGATACTGTAAAAGACCCAGAAAAGTGGAGCGAATGTAAGGTTGAAGATTATCTCGTTTTTATGCCCGAATATACTGATGAAGGATTAAAATTCGGTAAGAAAACTAAGGAAGAGTTTGAACAGACATTCATTGATTCCTTTGTCTCCACCGCCCTCGAACCGCAAACAAAAACAGCGGAAGAGGGAAGTTTACACGAGTTTGAGTATATTAGAAATAAGATCAATATAGGTGGAAAAGCTACTCAGGTTTACTGGATCGGATACTTATTCGTAAAGCATAACACATATGAGACGAAAGATAATCAGGGAAAAAGGGTTTATAGAGTGGAATTAAAAGAAAGTGGAAAGGATATTGAAATCAAATTTAAAAATGAAATAACTTACAAGGCTTGTTTAAAAGGTGCTTTAAATCCGTTATTTGTAGGCGGAGAAAGAAACTACGGTTTTGGTAGGCTAACACCTGAATCAGATTTTGTAGAGAGCCAGAGGTTATTCGGAAAATTCACAGTTAAATTAAATGCTAATGAACCAATAATGGAAATTGATACAGCTTTCGCACATTTAGATCTGGAAGGTGCAGAATTAAAAGGAGAGCTCTTAGGAGAAATAGAACCTGTTGTCGGTTTGGAGTGGTCTGATGAAGGTGCAGGACAGAGGATAAGTAGTTTTGAAATATGTGCACTTCCAGGAAGTAAAATAGGAAAATCTTATATCAAGGTTGGAAATTATGGAATCCTTAAAAGATAGAATATTTGCAAAACTTGAACTCAAAAACGGAGAAAAATATTTCCAAACCCTTGAAGGCCACACTACAGATGCGCTTAAGATACTTAAAGCATACATCCAGCAAAACTACGACGTAATCGCCCAGTTTTGCGATAGGCGGGAGTTGAACAAAGAAAAGTTTCTAAGAAATCTCTTTTTAACCGTGTATCTTCACGATATTGGTAAGTTGACAAAAGAATTTCAGGAGAACATAAGGCAGAACAGAAGGTCTCAGAAGTATCCACATGCCTATTATGGCTTCTTTTTACTTTACGAGTCTTTTACGGACACGATTATAGAGATTCCAATAGAGCTTGCTGCAATTCTTGGACATCATACTCAGCTATATGATCAGCTTTATTCTGACCATAATCAGTTTGAGAGACCTACTTTCCTTGTAAACGAGATAAAAGAGTTCGTGAACAATGCCACGAAAATCTATACAGAACTCGGATTTAATGAATTTTTTGTGTTTAATGGATTTGATATCGTAGTTCATGAGTCGAGACCAAGACCAAAAGTAGTTAACAAAGTGAGAAATGAGTTTGTTAAGAGAATAAATGAGTTTGTGGACGAGAATAGAAACTGGGAACGAACAAAGTCAATATTCTCGTACTTCTTTGCAGTACTACAAATATGCGATGACTACGCAAGCGCTCATTTTTCGAAATTTGTGGAAAGTTATAACGGCGAACAGAGATTATTCGATAGCGTCCTTGAAAATCCCGATGAATACGTTCCGTTTCTAAAAGTTGATGACCCTATCAAAAAAGTTCTTGGAGATAAAGACCCCTACAAATTCCAAAAAGATCTACTTGATGCACCAAAATTTGTAACTCTCTTTGCCCCATGTGGCAGGGGTAAAACTGAGGCAGCTTTATTGTGGGCACTAAATGCGCTGGAGAAATACAGACGAAACAAAATCGTTTTTGCAATGCCCACACAGACGACAAGCAACGCTATGTATGATAGACTCAAAGCAATTTTTGGTGAAGAGAACGTTGGGCTTTATCATGGAAGATGTTTCATTAAACTCAGAGACGACTTAAAGAAAGAGACCGATGAGGATTTTGAGGAAGAAAAAGATGTAGAGGAAATAAGAAGTGAAACTTTTAAAGGCAATACCTTTTTCAAGCCGATAACAATTACGACAGTTGATCACCTAATTTACTCATTCGTTAAGGGGTTTAGTCAGGCTGACTTTGCTTTGGGAAATCTACAGAATGCTGTTATTATTTTTGATGAGGTGCACTACTACGAGAAACTAACCTTAGAACATCTGCTAACTCTGTTTAATTTGCTGACAAAAATGGACATTCCCCATTTACTTATGTCAGGTACTTTACCAGATTTTATGCTTAAAGAGCTGGATAACTGCTACAGGCATATTGTTGACAAAGAAGGTCTTGAATTCATACCGTTTAAGCTTGAGCTTCATGGAAGACCTATGTTCGATGATGATGTTGTAAATGAGATTGTGGAAAACTACAGAAAAGGATTAACACAATTTACAATTTTAAATACTGTTGAAAGGGCAAAACAATTTTATTTAAGGCTAAAAGAGGAACTAAAAAACTCAGACGAGCCAAACATAATGCTCTACCATTCTCAATTTACTTATAACGATAGAGTAAAAAAAGAAAACGAAATTTACAGTAGAATAAAAAATAAACCCTTCATTCTGGTCGCAACGCAAGTAATTGAAATCTCGCTGGACATTTCATGTGATGTTATGTATTCCGAACTTGCCCCACCAGACGCTCTTGGACAGAGAGCTGGAAGACTTAACAGAAAAGGTAGAGAGTGGAGCAATGAGTTCGAGCATGTTTTGAAGATATACACGCCAGAGAAACACCTTCCTTACGAGGAAGATTTGTTTAATAAGGTGCAATTGAATGTACGGGATTATCAAAAGCCGATGAGTTATAAAGAGGTTAAGGAGTTTTGTGACAGAGTTTATGCAGATTATACACTTGAAATTCCGAGCGATCTGTTATCTCTCTTCAGAAAATGTGCAGTCTTTGGGTATAACTGGAAAGACATAACATTTGACGGTGAAGAAGGGCGAATATTCAGGGTTAGAGATGAAAAAATCCAGTATGTCGATGTTATACCAGAGTGTATTTACGAAAAAGAGGGGGAGAAAGCACTTAGAGTAGAAAATATGGCAAAAATACCTTTATACTATCTGTTGGAAGACATTAGAAGAGGATTAGGATATTTTTATCCTAAAGAAATTAAAAAAGGTAGAAAAATAAAAGTGTACTGGATCTGTCGCTACCCGTACAGCTACGAAATTGGATTTGAAAACAGAGGGGATGAAGAATTTACGATTCTGTAGTTGACAAGAATTTTGCCGAGCTAATAGAAAGTCCGGAGAGTAACGGATTGAACTGGAAATTGACGAAGTTGTAAAGAGAAACGAGGAAGATTATTTGGAGGATAATTTACTCAGACAATTTTTAGGGTAAGTCCTCAAATTCGGTTTTAAGCATAATTTCATAGCTTTGGTGTAAAAATACTCGTAAATGTCTTTTCCCCATTTTACAGCCTGCTTATCTCTTGAGACTATCACCTTTTTCAGATCAATCCCACCGCTAATGAAGGGAAGGGCCAAAGTTATGCGTTGATCCGTTGTCACGCAGATAATATGTATACCGTCAGCGACTATCTTTCCACAGCCAGCCTCTTTGCCAAACACGACCTCTAAATCAGTATCTATCATGGAAAAAGGGAGTGCAATACATGAAACCACCTTTGCCCATTTGGCGTTTGAGATCTCATTTTCGAGATAGTGAAAAAAGTCCTGATTTAAGGACACCACATTGTAATGACCAAGATCACTTATCCTAATCATCAGGTGGAGTGGTATAGAGCTGAAATCGTGTTCAATCCAGAACTCCAGATTCCTCTCGAATGTTGTGGTGGTTCTGTCAATTGCATCCAGCAATGAGTAAGCAACTTTTCCTATCATGCTCAGCTTATATTTTCTTCCTTCCCTGCAGATAAGTCCAGAACGCTGGAGCTTTTTTAGATGGATGGATAGAGAAGTGTGGTTTATACCGGTTTTTCTTTTTAACTCCGAAAAAGTCGCCGGACTCGATGTTAGAGTATAAAGTATATTCATACGTCTCCGGCAGGATAGTATCTCTCTGATCATGCATAACACAGTTCTATGGTGTTAAAAAATTTTACTAAGTTGTTAATTATAGTGAACATTTTTAATATGAGTAAGTAAAATTAAGTTTGAGCAAAAAATATATTGTAGAAAGACATCACATTGCATGGTGGTTCCATGAAGCTCTCAAAGGTAGTGGTGTGCGGATTGGTGGTATTGCTTGGGGTGAGTGTTTGCTCTGCCAGAGATGTGTTGGAAGTGAATGCAGACAACTACAGGTGGAGTTACATGTATTCGGGAGAGACCGACTATTTCTACTGCTCCTGGAGCTACCTATCAGGTGAGCCACATGATGCATGGAAGGTTCAGATACCACTGTATTACGTTCAGGTACTCGATCACTGGGATGGAGGGAGTATGTGGACGGAACCAGGATACTACACGTGGTTCATAGTGGATGATGTGGAGAGTGGTGACTCTAGCCCATATGATTCATACAACGACCTGCCAGCGCCGTGGATAAAAGTCAAATACGATGTTGATTCAGAGAGAACTGTTACCTACGAGTGCAGAGCAAGTTTGTGGGATCGTGTCATTGATGTTTGGGGAATACCGCTCTACTGGAAAGTTGTAGAGGAGAAGGACTCCTTCACGATAACAATCGCTCCGAAAGGTTTTGGTGTGAAGCATTTAGATGTGGAAAAGCAAACGAAAAGTGTTAGAAATTACGAACCCCTCACACCCCTTGTTAAAACGATAGGGAGGATGATGGCAATCAACGCCCTAATAAACAACGCAGAAAAGCTGAAAGACGTGGATGCACTGACCATAGAATACTCCAACGGAGCTTGGATTGTCAAGGGATACAGGATGGAGGGAAAAGCCTTTACAGAGGAAGTATTCCGGTTCAAATATGAAACCACTTAAAACCGCACTGAGCCTTGTCGGAGCAATCTTTGCAGCGGCAATCGCATCCGCTCTGCTCTTCCACTTTTTATCCGTGCTCGGGATGTACAGCAGAGGTGCAAGAGTTCTCACCCTGTCCTTCATCGTCCTCGCCGTCATTCCCGTCTTCAGGAGGCTGGAGATTCCAGTACCACTCCTGATCCTCGCTGCAGCTTTGATCCCTCCTCTCTATCTCGTAGATGAAAGACTGCACGTCGTTGCATCCGTGCTTGTTGGGTTGATCGCATCGAGAAGTAGCAAATTTTAAATTAACCCCTTGCAAACAAGCATCACATGAACTTCTCAACAATTGCGGCGGAATACGAGAAGCTCGCAACACTGCAGAAATCCGCATCAGAGATACTGCTACGGCTTTTGAAAATCGGCGAAAATGATGATGTTCTGGACCTCGGATGCGGAACGGGGCATCTGACGAGGAAGATCAGAGGTCTGACGAAAGGGAGGGTTGTTGGCATAGACCCTTCGGAGGGAATGATAGCGAGGGCGATTGAGGATAGCAGGGGTATGAACATAACTTACAAGATCATGAGCGCGGAGGAGATGAACTACCATGAGAGCTTTGATGTCATCTTCTGCAATTCCGCCTTCCAGTGGTTTAGAAATCCCGAGAGGGCTTTGAGGAACTGCTACAAGGCTCTGAGGAGGGGTGGGAGAATAGGCATACAGGCACCTGCCAAGAATGTTTACTGCCCGAACTTCATAAAGGCTATTGAAGCCGTGAGAAAAGATGAGAGAACGGGAGATGTATTCGCCCATTTCAAAGAGCCGTGGTTCTTCCTCGAAACTGCTGAAGAATACACTTCCCTCTTTGAGAGATGCGGGTTTGCTGTGGTATTTTCGAAAATCGAAAGGGTTGTAACCGAGCATACACCAGAAGAGGTCTTCGGGATATTCTCGTCGGGAGCGATAGCCGGCTATCTCAACCCTGAATACTACGATGTCGAACTAAATGATGAGTATATTAAGGCATTCAGGGAGATTGTAAGGCAGGAATTCAACCGGCAGGCTGAGAATGGCATCGTAAAGCTGGAGTTCAACAGGATTTTTCTGGTGGCTGTTAAAGACCACAAAAATTTTCTGTGAATCGGACAACTGAATGCATGTTCTTCACGGACTGGGAAGGGCCATGGATACTGACGGACTTTGCGTTGGAGCTGACAATGGCAGTTTTCAACAATGAGCGCTTTTTCAGAAATCTGAGCCTTTATGATGACTATCTTGCCTACGAGGTAAAGAAAGAGGGTTATGAGGCAGGTTATACGGTAAAGCTTCTCGTGCCCTTTATCGCTGCGGCTGATATCACAGAGGCCAGACTTGCAAATATTGCTGAGTTGACAGCAAAATTTGTTCCCGACGCAAGTGAGGCCATGAGAAGGTTGCAGAAAATGTGGAAGCCCGTGGTGATCTCAACAAGTTACAGACAGTACCTTGAAGAGACTGCCTCAATGATTGGCGTCGAAGGATACCTGCACGGTACGGATGTCAGCTTTGACAGAATAAAAATATCATCTGAGTTGAGATCGTATTTGATTTCGACTGTAGATAAAATTGCAGGTTTGAAGGGAGAGGAGCTTTTCAGATTCCTCGACGACCTCTTCTCAACTCCCGAAATTGAAGAAATCGTGAGCAGTGTGAGGGCTGTGGGTGCAGGAGAGAAAGCTGAAATTTTAAGATGTTACTGCGAGGAGTACAGTATTGAGTTTCCAGTTGCCATTGGAGACAGCATCTCGGACTACAAGATGTTCGAAGTAGCTAGAAAACTGGGTGGTGTGGCGGTGGCCTTTAACGGCAATGAATATGCCCTTAAACATGCAGACATTGCGATAGTAAGTTCAACTGCCATGAGTGAGGCTGCTGTAGTTGAACTTTTGCTTCGGAGGGGAATGGTCGATTCTGCTATACATTCTGCATGTGCCGGTCTCCGTGAAACCGAAATATATATTATGAGTGATTCCGACTACAGGGAAGTTCTTGAAAAATCGAAAAGGATGAGAGTGAGACTGAGGGGTTTTGCCGGAGAGTTGGGGTGATGTGTTGAAGGCTGTTGGAATTCTCGGATCGCCGAGAAAGTATGGAAATACGTCAAAGATGCTTGATGCAACACTGGAGGAAATGGAAGAGCGGGGCTTTGAGGTGGAAAAAGTGTATCTGATGGGAAAAAAGATAAACTACTGTATTGGATGCGGAACCTGCCTTGCAAAGGGGGAGTGCATTCAAAAAGACGATATGGAGGAGATCAAGAGGAAGATCGTGGAGAGCGATGCAGTAGTTCTTGCATCTCCGGTATACTATCTTAACATTACCGGTCAGATGAAAACGTTTATTGACAGAATGCTACCGTACGGACATAGACCGACACTAACAGGGAAGTATGGTGGAGCAGTAACGGTGTATGCCGGTGTTGGAAGACCGGAAGAGGTTGCAGCGTATCTGAACAGAGTTCTGAAAGCCTGGGGTGTAATTCCTGTTGGATATGCCGTTGGATATGGTGTAACTCCGGGAGACGTTGGTGAGAATGATGTCGAAAGAGCCAGGCAGCTTGGGAGAAGAATAGCTGAAGCCTTTGAAGAAGGGTACAGGGCAGAGGTTACGAGCGAGGACATCGAGCTGCAAAAACAGCTTCTTGAACTGATCAAAAAATATGGAAAATTGATGAAAGCAGATTATGAGTTCTGGAAGGAGAAGGGAATTCTCTAAAATCGTCCCCTGATTTTTATTCTTTTTCTCTCCTCATCAATTTCCACTGCGTTTGCGAAAAAGCTGTTAACTACGTAAGCATTACTTCTCAAGTGCAGTGTAATTTTACTGGTTGTGTATTCCGTCACTCCGTCTGCCATTGAAGCGAATGGGAGTATCTGATCTGCCAGATGGCAGTCGAAAGAGGCTGGATTTGAAAATTCATAGTAGAATTTCTCAGCAGCTTCTTTACCCACGACCTCCGCCCTTTTCCCTCTCTCTCCAAGAGCGCTGCCTCCCTTGTACCCGCTCCAGAGCGTTATTCCGCTGCCGGTCGAGTGGCCTCTAAGCACCTCAATTTTTATCTCGGCATCTATCCCTTTAGCTGCAAGATAGTCCGTTGCAGCTTTTGCCTGCCTCTCAGCCACATGTTCAGGCAGATTCTGACAGTGACTTACGCCATAAGCCTTCTCATGGGCTTTTTTGAATTTTTTACCTTTTAACCTGCCCGGTTCAACAAGGAGCCTTACCACCCCTCCGCCTTTAGGATAGTAACCCCTTCTGAGAACTTTGACATGGCAATCAAGTCCCATATCTCTCAGTGCTCGCAGTGTAACGTGCCGAAAGTAGTCTACAGGAGGAGACCATGCGACATCGGTACCGCCAGTAACCGTAACAGTACTTCTCTGCTCTGCAAAAACCAGAGGAAGCAATATTGACTGGAAAATGAGAGTTATGCTACCGGCAGTTCCTATGTTCACCCTTACATCTCCGCCTCTAATTTTTCCCGGTTTGAAGATGACCTCGGTTGATCCCGGCCTGAGCCCTTCAACCTCAGCACCGGAGATCATTTTTGCCGCCTCAATTCCTCTGAGATGCTGGGCTGCCAGGCCCGGTTTTGGACGGTTTGCTCTTATTCTCACTATTCTCACTGCCTCTCCAGTTACACAGGAGAGCGCTATTGCCGTTCTTAAAATCTGACCCCCACCTTCCCCGTAACTGCCGTCTATCTCGATCACATAGGAGGGTATGAAAGAAGGAAAAAAAGATTATCCTTCTTCCTTCCTCTCTTCTTTATAAAGCACGAATTGAGTGATTATTCCGGTGAGTACGAGTGTGAACCAGAGGAGGTCCATGAATATGTTCGACACCATCAGATCCAAAACCAACCTGGGATCATTAAGGACGTCATATATGTGCATTCCAGTTATCGCCATTTGTGTGGCAAGTACAACGAAAGCTGATCCGAAAACTGACGTTATCAGAACTGTAAGAGGTCTTTCAACGAACAGATTTGTGAATGCAAACAGCCCTCCAAGAACGTATGCGTAAATTGGGTAATTTGGAAGGAGGTACAGACCAAGAAAATATCCAAATGCCGCTCCGGTAACGATCACGCCAAGCTCGTAGACAAGTCCAAAAAGTATGGCTCCTGCGATTGCTGAGAGGAGGATTGCTATCAGGGCATTTCCATAAAACTCTATCACGACGTAGATTCCGACCAGCTCACCGACGAGAAATCCAATTGCTGCGGAATAATATCTGAAGATTCTGTACCCCACAAAGCAGAGTATCAAACCGACTATGATCATTGAGGTGAGAACCGTCCACTGGCTGGTTAGGATTTCAGCCAGTTCTACTGGCTGCATGATATCAGTAATACTTCTGATTTATAAAGTTTGGCTTTACACTTTACCCCTCGATTCGCCGTGGATTATGGCTGAAGCGGCGAGATGGGCGATTCTAACAGCTTCCGGCATGTTTCCTTTCAGACAGCTTACCTTCAGCAATTTTCGAGACTCCTCTACACTCAATCCCGCAAGCTGGACGTAAATATGGTTTATGCGGTGGATTTTGCCGGCTCTTTCGATAATATACCTTCTCATTTTTGCATCGTTCAGATTTTCTATTGCTGAGATGAATTCACTCATTTCAGGCATCCGCCTCATAACCACCACAACCGGAATCCCGGTCTGCTCAAAAACCTGCACTATATCCACCATGTTGAAACCGCCAAAGGTTATACCCGGCAGGAAAATGCATTTCAACTGTTCTCTGAATTTTGATTTTTTTATCATTCCGATCAGCTTCTCAGTTGCATCGAGACCGTCAATTTCTATTTCGGCGTACATGAAACCCTCGACGTAGCTGTCGCATGTAACACAACCAACAAGACAGCACCTTTCATCATCGAAGCTGTCATCGACGCCGAGAAACCTCCATTTCTTCATAAAATTTATTGGTTGAAAGGTTTTTAATAAAGGTATGGATGATCTGGTTAAATTCATACATGAAGCAGGTTCTTTGAAGTTAACGCCCAGGTCAGGCTGGTTAAAGCTCGGGATAAAGCTCCCTGAGAGTGTTGCGGAGCATAGTTTCAGAACGGCTTTGATTGCGTTCATCCTTGTTTTAAAAAGCGAAGGAGATGTAAACAAGGCCTTTAAAGCTGCTACGGCTGCGATTTTCCATGACCTGCATGAAACGAGAACGATGGATCTGCACAAAATTGCCAGGGAGTATGTGAGAGCAGATGAGGGTAGGGCGATTGAGGATCAGATCTCAAGACTGGGAGTTAAACTTGAATTTTCGGATGTCGAGGACTATTTGAGGGATGCGGACAAGCTTGAGCTTGCATTTCAGGCTGTTGAGTACGCTAGCCTTTCTCCTAACGCAATAGAATTTGCAGAAAATATTGAATTGAAGACTGACGTTGCCAGGGGGCTCTACAATGCGCTGATGGATAGGAGAGATCCGAAATGGTGGAAATGAAGTTTTTAACAGACAGAATGCTTGGGAAGCTCACGACATGGTTAAGAATTTCCGGTTACGATACGCTCTGCATTGCAGATGTTGATGTGATAGGAGATGAAGATGATTTTATGGTTGAAAACTTCAGAGACAGAATTTTACTAACAAAAGATAAAAGACTGTACGAAAAATGCGTGAAAAATGGTAGAAACGCATTTCTGATAACCTCAAATGACGTTCTGGGACAGATGAAAGAAATAAAGAGTTTGGGGGTGAAATTTCAGCTTGTAATGAACAGATGCAGTGTATGCAACTCCGAACTTCGAAAACCGAGTGTTGAGGAAGCTTTAGAGGTTATCCGGACTGAAAATCTGTCGGAAGACATGCTCGACTTTGAGCTGTGGTACTGCGGGAAATGCAATAAACTGTACTGGATGGGAGGGCACTGGAAAAATATGAGCAGGTTTATAAGAAAAGTTGAGGAGGACTAAAATACGCTGATATCATCAACACCTTTGGGAATATTTCTATCCAGGCACACTGTAACGGGGAAATCATACCGTACAGCATCCTTCAGGGATTTACCGGACTGGGTTTCCGGGAAAGCCAGAATTTTGAGAAATTCTTAAAATAAAAGCTGATATTGTGAACTGCAGAAATTAGTTACCTGCCCTTCCTCTCCTTCGACTTCGGCCTCAGTCCCTTGTAGCCGCACTTCCTGCATACCTTCGCCTTAATGGGATTCCTCGCATTACACCTCATGCATATTTTTACGTTGAACAGCCTTGCCTCAGCCTCTGGGAATCTTGCCATAGCCCATGCAGGGTTCAGCGTTATTTAAATTTTTTTGGAAATGTCACCACATTTTGCTGCTGGGACTACAACTGTAAGGCCAGATTTTGAAAATTTTATTAAATTTAATAAAACATAACTACAAAAGACTTATCAATTAGGAATCTCACAATATATATGTATCTTCTCAAAGTCAGGGTTGATCAGCACAGATGCTCTCTTGCGGTTGCGAGTAAAAGATGTCCCATACGGGCAGAAATAATATCCTACATATTGCTGAATGACGAGGATGCTCTCTTTTTGGTCAGAACTGCTGATTCTGAAAACGTTACCGAGTATATTAAGGAGGTTGAAAGGCATAAAAACACCAAATTTATACAGGTGCTCGAAAAAACCCCGATAGAGGCGAGCTTTGTTGCCGTTGTAAGCGACACCACCGGTATAAAGGCGTTTGAAAGTTCGTATTGCTTCATAAAACCTCCCATACTGGTGGAGGACGGAAGCAAGATCTACGAGATAATTGTACCCAGCACCAGTTATCTGCCGAAGGCGTATGCGAATCTGGACAAGGTGGGCAGTTGGAAAATACTGGAAATAAAAAATATCGGTGAGAGGAAGGCGGGTTTAACTGAGGCTCAGAAGAAGGTGCTGAAAGTTGCTTACGATCTCGGGTACTTTTCTGAGCGAAGGGACGTTACGATCAGCGATATCGCAATGGCTCTTGGCATAGCCAAGAGCACGGCACATAAACACCTCAAGATAGCTATTTCAAAACTTGTGGAAAAGTATATTCAGGAGAAGGAACTTGAAAAATCGCTGCTGATATAGGGTTGGTATTATTACAATAATCAAGAGGACATGTCCATCATTATCCCGGAATATGTTTCAGGATTTTTCTGAACATGTCTACTTTATAGGGCGCATATGTACGCCAAAACGATGATGGTTAGTTGTGATTATTATTTTTCATGGCAGAAGAAGTAATTGAGAAAATGGTTAAGGAGGCCATGGCTGCCCAGTGGGCGGATGTAAACGTGGTAAAAGAGAAACGAGGTGGGGAATTCGTCATTGACGATGTTAAACCCTACGTGGATGCTGTGAATAAGATGAAGGCGGTGGGGAATCAGAGTAAAGCTGTCATCAGGCTTCACGTTGACAGCGTGAATGCGCATTATGAGATTCTGAAAAGCCTGACAAAAACTGTAAGGCCAGAAGACGACCCATTTGTGGAGCACTACCAGACACCGGCAATCATGGAAATTCTGTACGAGGAGGATGAAAGCTTCAGAAAAAGCATAGATAAGTTTATCGAGGCAATTGAGAAGGCCGAAGCTCTGATCGGCCGTGAGGTTGTGAGAAGGTACGGTGGATTTTACGGACCAACATGTGTTGTTGACTTTGCCCTTATTCCGGGAAGCACGAGCAACATCGTAAACAGAATACTGCAGACAGTCGAGCTACCAAAAGAACACGCTCAGGCAATCCTTGCTTCGAAATCATGGGGGATGAACACATCATATGGTTTCGGCGAGGTTTTTGCAAATGAAATTGAAAAGGGTGCGACACTCAGCGATGCGATAAGAAAAGAGATTGAGATGATCAAGCTTGTTTATGATCAGCCAACGGAGGCGCAGGCAAAGTTGATGGATGAGCACGGTCATGAGAGCTTTGATGTAAGAAAGTACATGTCGGAATACAAGAACAGGATGAAGGGGGCAGTGAAGGAGGCCATGGACGATGGTGTACACTATGGCAACATCGTAACTGTTCCTGCATACTGTGTCGGAGATGCAGCTCACCACATTGCCCAGTCGACATTCAACATGTGCAAGGATGACGTTGTGATGGCAGTCATTGAGGCAACGAGTAGTGTTATGGACACAACGCTGAACTCAAATCTGGACAGGTTCAAGAATGAGTACCAGCCTTTGAGTGTAGCGACGGGTTCTGGAGCTGTTGCTGTGGAGTACATTCTGGAACTTGATGGATTCACCGCACCGATGATTGTCGATCTGCTGACAAAGAGGTTCCACAACTATGTCCAGCTTTATCCCACAAGGGGTGCAGCAGCAGAGCTGCACAACCACGACTTCATGGACATGATTTACAGAGGATGGAAATACATCGATCAGGCGAGAAGAAACAGAAATGGCCTCTCTGAAAAGCTGGTGCCAAAGGTTGCAGGGTTTGAGGTTAACCTTGATCCGATACACGAGAATGAAGTGCTGATGAACCCGCAGCGCTATGCGTATCCGGGATGCGCAATCAGCGTAAGATTCTCCGCCCTGATGAGACTTGCCGACTATCCGTGTCTGCTGACAAGCGAGCCTGTTACTGCAACAATGATGACCAACATAATAGCACTGCACAAGGAAACACCAGCTTCACCGGCAAGAGTCTGCAAGGATTGCGCAACCGCAGCACTTGTTGATTTCAGGCATGCATATTGCCAGTGGAGAGAGGCAGTTTAATTTCTACTTTTTTAAATTTTTAGAGAGGTGATTATTATGAAGTGTTACATCTGCAAGGAGCAGGGAAGAGACACCGATGCTGTTGCCATCTGTATCGTCTGCGGAATGGGAGTTTGTACGGAGCATCTTGTGAGACAGGAAATTGATGTCTGGAGGGGAGATTATCCGTTTCCTGCAAAGAAGCTCAAAAAAACTATACCGAGAATTCTCTGCGTGATCTGTCACGAGGCGTACCAGGGGTGAAACGATGAGCCTGGCTAAGCGATTTACCGCTGAGATCGTTGGGACGTTTATTCTGGTCTTCTTCGGCCCCGGTGCAGCAGTGATCACCCTTATGATTGCAAAGGGCGCATCAAAACCAAATTCGTTTAACATAGGTATAGGAGCGCTCGGTGGACTTGGCGACTGGCTTGCAATTGGAATGGCCTTTGCACTTGCCATTGCTGCCGTGATATACACCCTCGGCAGGATAAGCGGTGCGCACATAAACCCCGCAGTCACCATAGCACTCTGGAGCATAGGCAAGTTTCCATCAAGAGATGTGGTACCCTACATCGTAGCTCAGATGATAGGCGCAGCTCTGGGAAGTCTGCTGTTCCTCGCATGCGTTGGACCCGCAGCAGCGACGGTTGGGGGTTTGGGCGCAACTGCTCCATTTCCGGGTATCGGCTACGGGCAGGCAATACTGGCCGAGGCTATAGGTACATTTCTGCTCATGCTGGTAATAATGGGTGTTGCTGTTGACGAACGCGCCCCGCCGGGATTTGCAGGACTGGTTATCGGTCTCACAGTTGGAGGGATAATCGTCACGATAGGCAACATAACGGGCTCATCACTCAATCCTGCAAGAACTTTCGGACCGTATCTGGGAGACTCTCTTATGGGTATAAATCTCTGGCAGTACTACCCGATTTACGTCATAGGACCGATACTCGGAGCAGTATTCGCTGCGTGGCTGTACAGAGCTCTGTCTGAAGAATAAACCTTTATTTTTTCATCATTAGTGTCATCAGCCAGAGTCCGTCAACTCTTCCGAATTTTCCTTTTAGACAGCTTCTTTCGCTGTAAACTCTAACGTCATCTTTTTTTGACCCGTAAATGGCGAAAGGAACGGGTTCTGCAACATGAGTCCGTACCTTTATCGGTGTGGGGTGGTCGGGAAGGAGCAGTATCCTCATTTCGTCCAGATCAACCCTGTCGAGAATCTTTCCCACTATGTTCTCATCATAAAGCTCAATACCCTCCACCTTCCTTTCTGCATCTCCTTCATGGCTGACTTCATCAATCCCCTCTGTGTGAAGAACGACCAGATCGTGGTCTTTAAGGGATTTCAAACAGCTCCTCACAAGCCCCCTGTAGTTCGTATCTATATATCCCGTAATCCCCTCAACCTCAATTACATCCATCCCCATGCCTTTTGCGATTCCTGCAAGAAGATCCACCTCACTGATCATCGCCCCCTTCAGCCCGTACTTTTGACTGAATTGGGGTAATGAGGGCATTCTCCCCCCGCCCCATGGCCATATCATGTTTGCCTTCTCCGTAACTTCAGGCATCACCACTGCTGACCATTCAATCAGCTCTCTGAGCAAACCGGCTAGCTCTCCGTCGGATGGGAGATAGTGATCAATTCTTCTCCCCTGTATGTCATGGGGCGGGTATGTGGTGACATCGTCCTCAAACCGTCTGTTCAAAATAAGGAGATTTCTGTAGCTTTTACCTGCATGGAACTCTACGAAATCATATGGCTTCTCTGCATTCAGTACATCTATGACTTTCTTCGCCTCTTCATCGCTGATCCTGTTGCCCGAGTAATCAGCCATTATTCTGCCGTCAACTCTGACCAGGTTGCAGCGAAAAATGATCTCCCCGCCAACCCCCCTCGCCAGAGCCTCTATCGGTCCTCTTCCTGTGTAGTGTTTCCTGACATCGACGCCAAGAATCGTAAGGTTCGCAACATCGCTTCCAGGTTCGAAACCTCTGGGGACGGTATTTGCAACTCCGCAGGCACCTTCTCTGGCTATAAAATCCATGTTTTCCGTATCTGCAATTTCAATCGGTGTTTTATTCCCGAATTCCTCAATACTCCAGTCGGCCATCCCATCCGGGATCAGAATCAGGTATTTCATAGCAGATACCCTGTGTCGAAGATGTGACTCAAATCGAGCTCAAATGCAACTACTGGCATCGTCAGCTCGAATGTGTCAAGAACCTCCGGGTGGATCTCTCCAAACACCCCCACATTTTTACCCTCCACAACAATGTTTGCCCCTCTTCCGGCAATAAAGGCCCCATCCTCAGTCTCTTCCACGTCCCATTTCAGTCCGAGTTCCCTCATAACAGCCTGAACATAGCTCCTGATCTCCGCAAAGTTTGCTTTTGAGTGGGTGAGGCATGCTGCCACTCTGAGCCTGTTTTTACCCCCAACCACAACATCGCCAACCTCAAAAACCTTCTGCGGCATCTCGTGGTGCTTGTTGTACGACAGGAGTTCGAGAAGCTTGGGGAGAAGGTGTGTACGGACAATGGTGTGCTCTGTCGTCAGGGGATGCATAACGGGGATAAAATCCTCCCAGGCTCTGGCGTCTCTCCTCATACTGGCATACATCACCTTTTCATTTGTGAGCGTGAACGTGATAACCTCGATAAAGCCGAGTCCGATCATTATTTCTTTTATCATTCCCCTGATTTCATTCCAGGGATGTGTTTCGCCGAAAGTCAGGGTTGGCGGAATTTCTGGTTTGATTTTCTCGTATCCGTATCCAATTGCCACATCCTCAATTACGTCCCACTCGTGCATGATGTCAGCTCTGTAAGGGGGTATCCCCACCCTGACCTTCGAATCTGAAATTTCACACGAGAACCGCATTTTTTCAAGAGCATCTTTAATCTCATCGGCTTTGATCTCAAATCCAAGGAGAGAGGACATCTCCTCAATCTCAATCTCCATCACCCTAATGTCCAGATTTGGAGATATTTCAGTTCTGTTAGGATACACAATTTCAACGGCCTCAATTTTCCCTCCTCTGTCACTTAGCATGCATGCAAGGATTGCCAGCGCCCTGTCGACGTTTTCATCGAACCCGGTTACGTCTATAAACAGATCTGTTGTATTTTCAGTAACTCTTGTTTTTTCTGCATTGATTATCGGAGGGAAAGAAATTACCTCATTGGCCGAATCAACTATCATCGGATATCTGTCCTTACCCTCAAGGATAAAAGAATACTCCTTTCCCTTCGGATGTTCCATCAGGATCTCTTCAACAGTCATTTTTCTGTCAAAGTCAAGCGGTACGAAGGAGAAGTTAGAATCGACAGCTTTGTATGTTAGCGGAAAGTTGACCTTGCTCAAATCGTGAACACCAATGGCCATTTTTCTCCTGTTCCTGCCTACTGTCCAGTGCAGATCCTCCTGAACTTCCATGAGGCTCCTTATAACTTCGTCAGTTATTTTTATGTTCTTAACGACACATCCAACGATTCTGGGCCTTACCCCCATCACGCTGTCATCCACAGTAATTCTCCATTCTCCTTTTTTGACCGTATAGCGCTTTAACCCAGTTTCAATGCCGAGAAAACCCCTCAAAGCCCTTGCTACTCCCTCAACACTGTACAGATCAGGGCGGTTCGGGAAGAACTCAACATCAACATGATCTTCCTCAACCCTCTCTATATCGCAGCCAAGCATTGGCAGTCTTTCCAGTATTGTTTTTCTGTCGGCTCCGGTAAGTCTCTCAAGCTCGTCCCAGTACAGTGTAACAACTGGCATTGGAGTTGGGATTACAGCGGGGAATAAAATTTTTTGCATTATGCCGATTGCTGATCGACGGTGCAATACATGTGGCTCTGTGGCTGCAGCATGGGTTGAATCTGCAGAGGGCTGAGCGTTGTTCGGGCTTTCCAAATTCACACTTAAAATCATAGAGAAACCGTAAAATTTTTATTAAAAAAACATTAAGTTTTTTTGTTATATTGCAGGAGGTAGAGTTATGTACTCGCTTGGTGTGTGGTTCTGGCCTTTGTTTCTGTTCTTTTATACACTGCTAATAGGCATAATAGCACCCATATCGGGTGTTGGAGGTGGAGTTCTCTACGTACCCCTCACTGACGTCATAACACCCTTCGACATAGATTTCATAAGAGGTGCAGGTCTCGTGATGGCTGTAACCTCTGCACTGTCTTCAGTTCCCTTTCTGATCAGGAAGGGTCTGGCGAACGTTAGACTGTTCGCCGTCATCGCACCTGTTATGGTGATCACATCCGTTACCGGTGGGATTGTCGGACTTTGGGTTACAAATGTGCTTCCCGGTGGAGAGGATTATATAAAGATCCTCCTCGGCAGTGTAATACTTCTTGTCTTTTTCGTAATGATTCTCTCCAAACGACTGGAGTTTCCCGACGTGAGGGATGAGGACGTGGATCCCTGGTCTAGGAGGCTGGGAATAGTCGGCGCATGGTATGAACCGAGCCTGGAGAGAGTTGTGGAATACAAGATCAAAAATCTGCCGCATGCAATGATTACGTTTGGCATCATAGGTTTCGTGGCAGGAATGTTCGGTCTGGGGGCGGGATGGGCTAATGTTCCGGTTTTAAATCTGGTTATGGGTGCACCGATCAAGGTGGCTACCGCCACAAGCATGCTTATTATCACAGCAAATGCTCCCGCTATTGGCATATATCTGTCCAAGGGTGCAATTTTACCGGTGGTTGTAGTTCCATCGATTTTGGGAATAACCATCGGAGCAAGGATAGGGGCCAAGATAGCTGAGGTTATACGACCTGTTTTCGTCAGATGGCTGGTGATAGGAGTTCTGTTTCTGGCCGGAGTGCTCAACATAATCAAGGGGCTGCAGGGTCTCGGAGTTATACCACCCGTTCTTCCGGGAGGGTGATCGAATGGGTAATGTTGAGGTTAGCGTGGATCGGATGAGCCTTCTGTTCGCCAGGGTGATGACGATCTTTATGATAGCCGGAATCATTCTGATGGTCGTCCCGTCAGCGGTTTACTTTGCAGGAGAGGATCAGTACATACCTCTCGAAAAAGCCTACAGGCACTGGAACAGAACGACGGATCAATTCTGGATCCATGTGAAGGGAATACAGGTACATGGTTATGGCTGGATTTTCAGGAATCTTGAGTATTCCGACTGTCAGAGCATGGTCGGGGTGTTTCTGTTAATGTTAACTCCACTGATAAGCATGGTTGCGGCAATATTCAGAGCCCCAAAGGTGTTCAGACTCCTGTTTGGAATTGCGGCAGTTGAGTTCGTGATATCGATAATAGTGAAGGGTGTGCTGTGATACTGATGCGGCAGATGGATAAAGTATTAAACTTTAGATGCGGTCTGTTATGGGGAGCGGCGGTGGGCGGCTAACCTGCGGCCCCCAGCGGGCCGTAAGGAGGAAAGTCCCCCCACCCGCAATGGCGGAAAGTCCCCGAGAGGGGACGGGAGGAGGCACAGAAACGATACCGGGCTGAGGAAATGCGATGATTCCGTAAGGATGAGGTCACTCAGTACCGGATGGAACGAACTCCTCCCCGCCGGGTGCAAGGCTTTGCCGCTCAGACTGATGCCGCCGGAACAGAAGGGGGCTTACTACCGCCACTCCCCGCTAATATTTTATAGCTACCTTTAGCTGCATAATGTATGAAACGCCTGCTCTTGGTGGGTGCCGTTACTGCTGTAATACTTGCAGCAGTGCTGTCTGGATGTTCAGGTGAAAACAGAGAAGCTACAAAAATTAGAGTGGGGATACTTCCAATTGAGGACTCTCTACCACTTGTTGTTGCTCGAGACGAGGGTATATTTGAAAAGTACGGCCTGAATGTTGAGATAATATCGTTCAACAGTGCCCTTGAGAGAGATGCAGCGCTGATGGCCGGTGAGGTGGATGCTGTTGTTACAGACCCTCTTGCGGTCATACTCCTCAATGACAGGGGATATGACGTCAGAATCGTTACCATCTGCCTTGGAGAGAAACCTGATGAGGGGGTATTTGCAGTTCTTGCCGCACCCAACTCAAAAATCAATTCGGTTGATGATCTGGAAGGAAAGAAAGTGGCAATTTCAAGCAACACCATAATTGAGTACGTAACGGACATAATGCTCTCAGGCATTAATTACACAAAGGTCGAGATCAAGCAAATACCTGTCAGGATGAGAACTCTGCTTGATGGTAAGGTGGACGCTGCAACTCTCCCGGAGCCGCTGGCGAGCTACGCAGTAAGTCAGGGTGCAAAGCTTGTGATTGCCGATTCAATGATGAATGAGAGCGTTACTCAGACGGTGATAGCCTTCAGAGGTGACTTCATAGATAAGAATAAGGATGAGGTGAAAAAATTCCTCGACGCTTATGCTGAGGCCGTTAAGACCATTAACGGAAACAAGGACAGATACAGGGACAAGTTCATTCAGATAGCAAGAGTTCCGAAAGAAATATCTGAAAACTACCCTATGCCGGATTATCCGATGCCTGGGAAATTCCCGAAAAGTTTCTATGAAAGATACCTGGTGTGGGCATTGAAAAAGGGACTCATAAGAAAGGAAGTGCCCTATGATAAAGCGGTTGAACAGATATGATCGCAGCAAGAAACCTGACAAAGGACTACGGCGAAATCCGGGCGATAGAGAATGTCTCGTTTGATGTTGGAAGGGGTGAGAGCTGTGCAATCATAGGACCGTCAGGTTGCGGAAAGTCAACTCTTCTTCTGATTCTGTCAGGTCTGCTGAAACCAACTTCCGGAGAGGTTCTGGTTGATGGAAAGAAGGTAGATGCACCACTTTTGAATGCGGCTTTAATTCTTCAGGACTACGGGTTGTTTCCATGGAAGACAGTTTATGAAAACGTTGCTCTTGGCTTGAGGCTTAGAAAAGTTGGGAGAAGGGATGAGAAGAAAACCGTTCATAGATTGCTTTCTAAATTTGGTCTGAAAGGGTTTGAGGAACTGTATCCAAAACAGCTTAGTGGAGGGATGAAGCAGAGGGTTGCAATTGCAAGAGCACTGGCTGTTGAACCCGAAATTCTGCTGATGGACGAACCCCTCTCATCTTTAGATGCTCTGGCAAGGGAAAAAATGCAAAATTTTCTGCTCGAACTGTGGAGGGAAACAAACTGCACCCTGATCCTTGTAACTCACAGCATCGAGGAGGCTGTATTTCTGGGGAGAAAGATCATAGTGCTGACCCCAAGACCCGGAAAGGTTAGGGCTGTGGTGGACAACCCAGATGCCGGAAGTGAGGATTACAGACAAAGTGAGGTGTATTTTGAGAAATGCAAGGAAGTGAGAGGTATAATAGATCGGGGTATCTGATCAGCTTTCTGACAATCGTAATCTTCTGGAAGGTTCTGGCCATCCTGTTAGGCAATCCGGCCATCCCCTCTCCGGAGAGGGTACTCTCAGCAATATACGCTTCAAGGGAAGAATTGGCTGTAAATGCAGTGATCAGTCTTTTGAGGGTAACATATTCGATTCTTCTCTCGTTCAGTATTGCCTTTCCGCTCGGCATTCTAAGCCGGGAGAATGGTGTAGATAAAATCATCTCACCCTTCATCTACCTCCTCTATCCCATCCCGCATATTGTTCTTCTTCCGCTGTATATCCTTCTTTTTGGTATCGGAGATCTGGCGAGGGTGGCCTTAATTGCGACAATTCTTTTCTTCCAGATAGTTGTGACTACGAGAGATGCCGCAAGGCAGGTAAGCGAGTATTACGTGTATTCAATTCGGTCGCTCGGTGCATCAAAATTTGACATTTACCGTCACGTCATCATTCCTGCGACCATGCCAAAAATTATCACTGCGTTAAGAATCAGCGTTGGTACGGCAATCGCCGTTCTGTTCTTTGCCGAGAGTTTTGCCACAAACAGTGGACTGGGTTACCTGATTATGGACTCGTGGAGCAGGGCGGATTATGGTAAAATGTACGCAGCAATTGTTTCTATGGCCCTTCTGGGATTTCTACTCTATATGCTTCTTGAGGCTGTTGAGAGAAGGGTTTGCAGATGGATATGATCAGAATGCCGCAAGAATCAGATTAAGGGTCACATGCCCGGTCATGAGTCCCAGAACATCTCTCGTCCTGTAGTACACAGAGGAGAGGATGATACCGGAAAGAAGCATAAAGGAAAGAACTGAAGCAGGCTGAAATCCGGAATTCAGAAGGTACAGGGATTCAGGAATGTGGACAACAAACCAGAGAGAAGTTCCCGATAGTATGGATAGAGCAGCATTTCCGCTTAAAATCATTCCAACTCTGAAAACATAAAAATCAACGGCCATCACGTTTAGCGAGACGAGCAGAATGGACTTTGCCAGCTCAATCCCCTCTCCTCTTGGTCCGAGGGCGTCTCCGAAGAGAAATACCAAAACCGGTGCAACAGCAAGATATGCCAGAATCCCTGTTATGAGTTGCTTTTTACCCGTATAAATTCTGGATCTCCCTGATTGGAGCATGAGGATGAATGGCAGCACAAAGAAAGAGAGAAAGAAACTCAGTGCGTGGACAGGATAATCGGCAGTGTAGCTCACCCAGAAATCGGGAGATAGGGCAAATCTGATGGCAGAGTACGCTAGAGGGCTAATCAGAAGCAGAAATACTCGTGAAATGAAAAATTTAGAGTTCAACGTAGGTGGCGTCGATAATTCCGTCAAGCTTGATCATTTCCTGGAGAACTTCCTCTGTGGGCGGATCATCGACGAGCAGGAGCATCAGTTGTATTCCTCCGGGTTCATCTCCACTCCTTCCAACTATCATTCCGGCTATGTTTATGTTGTTCCTGCCAAACAGTGTTCCAACCCTTCCAATCACGCCGGGCCTGTCTTCGTGGAGGGATATGACGTAGTGTCCCTTGGGTATGAAGTTTACGTTGTAGACGTCAATTTTAAGAATTCTGTATTCCTTACCAAAGCACGTTCCGGCAAGATACATTTCTTTTCCGTTACTCTCCACAGAAACCTCGATGAGACTCTCATAGTGCTCCGAACTTTCAACTTTACTCTCCTCAACTGTTATTCCTCTTTCGACGGCTACAGGCTTGGCAGAGACGAGGTTTATTTCGTTACCCAGTATGGGTTCAAATATTCCCTTCAGCAATGCCCTCGTGACGAATTCTGTGTTCTTCATTGCCAGCTTTCCGCTGCATGTAACTTTGACCTTTTTAATCGCCCCACCCAGTCTCACGCTGGCTATCTTGCCCATTTTTTCTGCGAGTGTTAGGAACGGCATCATGTATTCGAACTCCGCTGGCTCAATCGACGGCAGATTGACAGCATTCCTTACCGGCAGTCCCCTGTACATGTTAACAACATCTTCTGCAATTATCATTCCCACATTAAGCTGAGCCTCCCTGGTTGATGCAGCTATGTGTGGAGTTGTAACGATGTTTTCCATTTTCAGGAGAGGACTCTCTGGATCTGGGGGTTCCTTTTCGTAAACATCTAATGCAGCAGCAGAAACTTTCCCATCTTTCAGCGCTTCATAAAGTGCAGCCTCATCGACAATTCCACCTCTGGCAGCATTTACGACTATAACGCCATCTTTCATTTTGTCAAACTGCTCCTTTCCTAACAGTCCGATGGTCTCTTTTGTTCTCGGGACATGGACTGTAATGATATCAGAGATGCTGAGGAGTGATTCCAGATCCATGAGCTTAACTCCAATCTGCTCGGCTCTCTCCTTTGAAACATACGGATCAAATGCGACCACGTTCATTTCAAGTGCTTTGCAGCGCTTTGCAACTTCAAATCCAACTCTGCCAAGTCCGATTACACCAACGGTCTTTCCTCTCAGCTCAACACCCATAAACTTCTTTCTCTCCCATTTTCCCTCCTTGACACTTCTGTCAGCCTGAGGAATTTTTCTTGCCGCTGCAAGTATTAGGGCGATTGCATGTTCGGCAGTGGAAATTGTGTTTCCTCCGGGAGCATTTACAACAACAATGCCGTACTGTGTGGCAGTGGAAATATCAATGTTGTCAACACCAACACCTGCCCTTCCTATTATTTTCAACTTTTTTGCGGCATCTATCACTTCTGCGTCCACCTTTGTCTGACTTCTCACAATCAGAGCTTCGTAATCTCCAATTGCTTCTAGGAGCTCGTCTCTGCTCATTCCCACCCTTACATCTACCTGCAAACCGTTCTCTCTCATGTATTCTATTGCTTCATCACTGATCGGCTCTGCGACAAGAACTTTCATACCTTCACCGCTCTCTGTGTGGACTAAAAACGTTTACGATAATACTTTTTATCTCGGCTTTGTAATCAACTCTGTGAGGATAGCTGTGACAGGAAGACCGGGTGTTGGGAAGACGACATTATGCCTGAAAGTTTATGAGGCCCTGAAGGATAACACAAACATTTCTGGTTTTATAACAAGAGAAGTTAGGGATGGCGGCAGGAGAATCGGCTTCAGGCTCTGCAATCTCAGTACCGGAGAGGAGGTCTGGCTGGCCAGAGTTGGTGAAGGTAAGGTCAGGGTGGGGAAGTATGCCGTTTTTCTCAATAATTTTGAAAAATTTCTTGATGGCATTGATGTGGGGGACATCACTATAATCGACGAAGTGGGACCAATGGAGCTGAAAAGCAGGAGGTTTGTTGAGTTTGTTGAGAACATCATGGGCAGGGATGGGTTGTTGTTTACAGTTCATTACAGATCGAAGCACTGGTTGATTGAAAAGATAAGAAAGCAGTTTAGTCTGTACATACTTGATGAGTTTAACAGGGATAAGATTACCGAAGAAGTGATAAAAGCGCTGGAGGAAACCGGATGATCACCGAGGGAAAGGCGACAGTTGAAACTGATGGGGTTTTCTACAATCCGCGTATGAAATTCTGCAGAGATTTGGATATGCTGATTTTTACACGGATGGACAGCAGAGGGTATCTGGATGCTCTGGCCGCAAGTGGAATCAGAGGAATAAGAGCATCTCTGGAGGCCTCAAAAGATCCGATCTTCAACGATAAAGACCCCACTGCGGTTGAAACAATAAAGAAAAATTTGAAGCTGAACGGTCTTGAGGCGGAAGTCATCAACAGGGATGCTGCAGTACTGATGAGGGAAAGGAGCTTTGAGCATATCGACATCGATCCTTTCGGGTCTCCGGCACCGTTTACAGACTCAGCATGCTTCTCGGTCAGAAAATACCTGAGCATTACCGCAACAGATACAGCAGCACTCTGCGGCAGTGCCACAAACTCCGGGCTTAAGAAGTATTCATCATACGCAGTCAAAACAGACACGTATCATGAAACCGGACTCAGAATGCTGATCGGATTTGTGGTTAGGGAAGGTGCGAAGTACGAAAAAGCCCTAACTCCCCTTGTCTCCTGGGCAAGGGAGCACTACTACAGAGTTCATTTCAGGGTGAGAAAATCCACATCACTTTCCTCCCGAATTTATGAAAAAATGGGTTATCTGGGTTTCTGTCCTAAATGTCTGAGGAAGAGAATTCTTGGGATGGGAGAGGGTGTGGAGAGATGTGATTGCGGGGGCAAATTTGTGCAGATCGGCCCTCTGTGGTTGGGTGAGATAAAGGACGATGAGTTTGTGGAAAAGATTTGGAGAGATTCAGATGGAAAGCTGAGGGAATTTGTGAGTAAACTGAAAGAGGAGACAGACACACCCACCACCTACAATCTTCAGCAAATTGCAAGCAGAGCAACAAAAGAGGTCCCACCAACCTCAAAGGTGGTGGAAAAGCTCATTGAAATCGGATATAGAGCATCGAAAACCCATTACTGCGGGTACTGTATAAGAACTGACGCCGATGTTGACGTGATTTACAGGCTGATAAGAAATTAAAAATGGTCGTTTCACTTCGCCCAAATTTGGTATCGCAAACTTCACGTGTCCCCACGACGTTATATGAAATTCCAAACTCCGCTATGCTAGGAAAAATTAACGAGTGATAAAATGAATTCAAAGTCAGTGTGGAAAATAAATGCTCCTGTGGTTCTTTGTGGTAGTGGTAATTGTGTCCGTCAGAGGTGATTGGGGCGTTGTTACATTTGCAGTCACGTATGGCATTGGTTTTGGTGGAATTGCATACAGGTACAGGAGAAAAGTCAAAATGTTTTTCCAGAGAAGAGGACTTGACAACTACTGTGGCCTTCTCTTACTGGCAATCATCGTTACGATTACTGAAGAAACGATCACCTTCACCGGAAAAAATGATGGTGAAACGAAGTATCTGGTCGGAGTTATATTGCCGTTTATTTTAACAATTCCTGTAGCCGTAGTTTTGTTCATTGTGCTTTCTGTATTCAACATATCCGTTAGCCCGTAACCGCTCCAGCAACTAAAGATGGAATTTTAATTGGAGCTTCATCGCTTTGCTCTTTCCTCGTTTCATATATTCAGGCGCGGCCACTCACTCAAATGCCACCGCCAAACTTATATCTCATCAATTACTTAACATAGCCGGAGCACTTCGCATACGTGCCGTAATGCACCATTGTGCACAGGAGGTGAAAGACATGAATCAACGCAATCACTCCTGCTGCGATGTCCCTGCAGGTGTGCATTTCTCTATTTGCAGAGAGTGTGGTAACAGAGGGAAACCTGTCAAGGAGATAACTTTGAAAAATATCGTCAAAGAAGCAAGACTTAAGGCTGTTAATGGTCTAGACGGGTTTTATTTTTGTGAAACTTCTACCTGCAAAGTTGTTTATTTCAATAATGAAAAAAATACCTATCTGCGCAAGGAGGATGTCAAGGTTAGGGTGGGCATAAAGGAAACAGAAGACCCCATCCCGGTATGTTATTGTTTTGGTTGGACACAAGACAGGATTTTTAACCAGATTAAACAACTTGGCTACAGCACAGCCATTCAAGAGATCAGTGCCAAAGTAAAGATGGGAGAATGTGCTTGCGAGATAAAAAACCCGTCAGGAAGATGTTGCCTTGGAGAGGTGAGTAGGGTGGTCAGAAGAGGCATGAAACTCTATGGTAATAACAAAAAGAGGTGAGTCTTGAAGTTAGTTGGCCATTATCGCCGCTGTAAGACAGATATTGCTTAAGAAAAAGACCGGTGAGGAAATGAAGGTATCGTTTTTTGTCACCCTCTTCTGGTTATGGAACTGTATTTATACCAGTAAAAAAGAGTTCGTAGCAGTGCTGTTACCGTTTCATGGTTTTCTCGGCCGTTCAAGGTTGTTTGAAAGCAGAGGCACTCTTTTAAATGTAATCTCGCTCTCACCAAAACCTGACAGACTGCAAACCCTATTGTGGTAACTCGATTTCTCCCACCTTCTTCCAGCTATTCTCGTCGTACGAGACGATTTTATTGACGCCTATTATGTAGAGGTAGTCGTTGATGTATACCGCCCTTTTAGCACTCATTCCCACGGCCTTTATCAGCGTTATCCCACTGTCGTAGGAGAATACGTAGCCTCCGCTGGCAGCGGGTAGGAAGAAGATTTTATGTTTCTTATCAATCAGAAATGCATGGTGGGTATTCAGAATGTCACTCCAGTACTCCTTCAGTACGTATCTGTCCACTTCCTCCGGCTTTTCTGGATTTGTAACATCAAAAAGAGATATTTTCACGTTACCGTTTTCTCTACCAATACCGAGAACGAGTGTGTCCGAAATCGGGTGCAGGTAAGACGAAAATCCGGGCATCTTTAGTTCTCCGGCAATTTCTGGATTTTCCGGATCTGAGAGGTTGAGAACAAAGAAGGGGTCGGTCTGACGGAATGTAACTATATATCCCTTATCCCCCACAAATCTGACTGAATAAATCCTCTCATTGAGGCCGAAACCTTGAAGAGAGCCGACAACATTTAAATCTCTGTCAAGAATATAGAGATCATTTTCATTACCGGCAATTGTTGTTGCAACTCTCAGATATCCCTCATATTCGTCTAGAGAAAACTGATTCAGAAGCCATCCCGGTACAGCTCCCAGACCTTCTGGTTCTAGATGCAGTGAAAATCTTGCGATGTATGTTTTCTCAATTTCTCTCGCATGTTTTTTGTTGAATTCTGTCCATCTGTTCCAGTACTCTGTTTCCATTTTCATTCTATCATCCTTTCCGAGAGAAGACATCAGTTTTTCAATGATGACCGATATCTCAACACTTTTCGCTCTGCTGCTTATATCGTATCCCATTAATTTTTCGATCCTCTCTGTTACCCAGTCGGGAAAGATATCCCTGTTCTCCTTTACAAATCTGTACATGAGTTTCGCTGGATCGGTGTATGAGTTGTAGGTAACGTAAATGCCGTTCTTACTCATGTAAATCACCGTGTGGCTGGCCGAACCTACAAATGATACTGAATTCACGATTTTACCATTTTCCGCATCGATCGCAATTACTGTATATGTTGTATCTACCGAAACAGGAAGGGTTGGGTGGTATATCTCTCCACAGCCAATTTCAACAGCATTCCCGTCAATTCGAAGAGGTTTTATCGGGCATGGCAGGATCGGTTTTACACTGCTCCTGGTTACAACATAAACTTTCCCGTTCATAAGTCTGGCATCTACCAGACTGCCGTTTATTTCAGCTCTCCATAACTCTTTTATTTCTGTTTCTCCGATTTTGTAGGCGAAGATACCGTCGTTTGTCAGCACCATCAGGATGTTACTGTAAACGAGCAGGTTTCCACCTCCTTCTATCTTGCCAATTACGGACATGTTTTGCGGAGGGAGGGCAGAGAGTATGTCTGTCACACCTTTTGAGAGAGGTACTGTTTCAGGGATGTAGCGATAAGCATATCTGGATACAAATATTCTCCTCCCATCTGTTTTTACAATATCCGGTTCGTCAATTCCCGTAACCTGAACGTTTGTTCTGGAAAACCTGTCTGCCATAACCCTTGCATCTCCGATTGCCTTTTCCTGAACAATCGGCATTACCGCAGGTCTGTATGTCATTACTGCGGGGGGATAGACCTCACCGTAAATTGAAAAGTAATCGGCAAATTCGTCAGGGGATGAGAAGGGGATCAGCCCCTCTACATCGTTTGGCTTTGGCCAGAAGACTGTTACCGCAGCAATTAAAACCGCAAACCCCATAATCGCAATCAAACCCTTCTTCATACAGATGTTATGCGGGCAAAGAATATATACCGTTTCAATTCGTAATAAAATATATTTTAAAGAAATTTTAAATTTATATACCGAATCCCTTAGTCGGACTGATGATGGCAGTTGAGGTCTATGTCAGTGGCGTCGTTCAGGGGGTGGGATTCCGATACTTCACAAGGAAAGTTGCGAGAGAACTTGGAATAAGGGGATACGTTAGGAATCTTTCAGATGGTAGGGTTTACATTTATGCCGTGGGAGACGAACTTATGATTGATAAATTCCTCTCCGCCATCAACAGAGGCCCTCCAATGGCGATAGTTAGAAATGTGGAGGTCAGGAAAGCTGGTATGGAGAGATGCGATGGGTTTGAGGTGAGGTATTGAATGCTGGCAAAGAGAATTATTCCCTGCCTCGATGTAACCCTTGATGAGAAGGGGGCAAGGGTTGTTAAAGGCGTGGAATTCGTAAATTTGAGAGACGCCGGAGATCCGGTTGAGCTTGCAAAAAGATATGATGTGGAAGGTGCGGATGAACTGGTCTTTTTGGACATTACAGCTTCACCAGATGGAAGGAGAACAATGATCGATGTAATCGAAAGAACTGCAGAGCAGGTTTTTATCCCGTTCACAGTTGGTGGAGGAATAAAGAGCATTGAGGATATCAACAGCATTCTTTCTGCCGGTGCAGATAAAGTTTCAGTAAATACCGCAGCAGTAAAGAACCCCGAATTTGTAAGAGAAGCTGCAGAAGTATTCGGGAGTCAGTGTATAGTTGTTGCAATTGATTGCAGGAGAAATTTTGAGCTTGAAAGGGGAAAATACATTGTAGAGCTTGAGGACGGCAGTAAAGCCTGGTACGAGGTCGTGATTTACGGAGGAAGGAAGCCTGTCGGTATAGATGCTGTGTGGTGGGCCAAAAAAGTAGAGGAGCTCGGAGCGGGCGAAATTCTGCTGACGTCCATGAACAGAGATGGCACCAAGGAAGGTTTTGACATCCCTATAACAAGGAAAATAAGTGAGGAGGTGGGAATACCTGTTATAGCGTCAGGTGGTGCAGGAACGCTGGAGCACTTTTACGAAGGATTTGTTGAAGGCAAGGCTGATGCGGGACTGGCAGCGAGTATATTCCATTACGGTGAGATCTCAATATCCGAGATTAAGGAGTACCTTGCGGAAAGAGGAGTGCCGGTGAGGATGTGAGAAGATATGAAAATTTCCGAGTTTCAGAAAATGATTTCTGAAATTTACATTAAACGGGACAGGGAAAGGGGAGTGGATAAGACCATGCTGTGGGTTGTTGAAGAGGTAGGAGAGCTTGCAGAGGCTGTGAGAAAAGGCGGTAATGTTGGTGAGGAAATAGCCGACGTAATGGCGTGGCTCGTAAGTCTTGCGAACCTTCTGGATATTGATGTTGAGAGGGAAGTTTTTAAAAAGTATCCCGGATACTGCATTCGCTGCGGTAAAAAACCCTGTGAGTGTGATACACTATGATGTTCAGAATGGTCGACGAGGAGGATATAAAAAAGGGCAATGTAACGGACAAGTATTTTATATGGACTGAGAAAGTCTTGAAGGCGAAAAACGTGAATCCCACGGTTGTGGCCGAGGTTACGACCTCTAACTGGGGGGTTTTTGCAGGACTTGAGGACGCCCTAAACCTTCTGGAGGGTCTGCCAATAGATGTTTACGCCATGCCGGAGGGGAGCATATTCTTTCCACACGAACCTGTGATCACCATTGTGGGAAAATATCTTGACTTTGCAAGGTATGAGACTTCTCTGCTTGGATTCATATGCCACGCAAGTGCTGTGGCAACGCAGGCATTCAGGTTCAAGCTCGCAGCCGGGGATAGAGGGGTCTACTCCTTTGGTACAAGAAGGATGCATCCTGCACTGGCTCCGGCAATTGAAAGATCAGCCTACATCGGCGGTGTGGATGGTGTCAGCAACTTTTCAGCGGAAAAGTATCTTGGGATACCCAGCATGGGAACAATGCCACATGCGATGATCATCTGCTTTGGCGATCAGGTTGCCGCCTGGAGGAGCTTTGACGAGGTTGTGGATCCGGAAGTTCCGAGAACCATGCTGGTGGATACATATTTCGATGAGAAGACTGAGGCTGTACTGGCTGTGGAGAATGTTAAAAACGTCAGCGCTGTACGCCTCGACACTCCCTCATCAAGAAGAGGAAGGTTCAGAAAAATCGTTGAGGAGGTCAGGTGGGAGCTGGATATAAGGGGAAGAAAGGATGTCAAAATCTTTGTGAGCGGAGGTCTAAGCTTATCTGATATTCTTGAACTCAAAGACATCGTGGATGCCTTCGGGGTTGGTACTGCAATAAGCGGTGCTGGCCCCATAGATTTCGCTCTCGACATAGTTGAGAGGGAAGGGAAGTTTGTGGCCAAGAGGGGGAAGAGAGGTGGAATGAAGCAGATCTACAGGGATTGGGAAACTCTGGAGGATGAGATCAGGCTGTTCAGAGAAGAACCACCGGAGAAAGGTGAACCCATGCTTAAGAAGGTCATTGAGGGTGGTAAAATCATTGCCGAAACGGACATGGAGGAGGCGAGAAAACTCGTTCTAAGGCAGATGGACGTAATCAGGAAACTCGGGCGGGAACACGAGTTCATCGGCTAAAGAAATTGTCTATCGAACCATATTTATTTACAATTCTAAGATAGAGGTCGTCAAGGACTCTGCTTGAGGCACCCCATACCAGATGGCCTGCACACTCAAAATTTGGTCCCCAGTCCGTAACCCGGCGGGATTTCAGAACCTTTCTCAGCTCATCAACGAGCACTCTGCTTACCTCTCTACCATCCGGTACGAAATCGAGTGTGTTTATCATCCCGACCACCGGACAGATCCGTATTCTGTACTCCATTACCTCTCTTGGTCTCAGAAAACCGAGAACACTTACGCTATCGGGATTTATTCCAAGCTCCTCCTCAAATTCCCTTAATGCAGCCTCGACCTCGCTTTCGCCATCCTCAATCATCCCTCCGGGAAAAGCAACATGTCCGGCACTTCTGTTCAACCCCTTTGATCTTTTTATCATAACTATTTTCGGGCAAATCTCGTCAAATAGGGGAACCAGCACAGCAGCCTTACTTTTTTTATTTATGTAGTGATCAAGCAGCGGGATTAGTTTTTGGCTCAACACAGGGTGAGTAGGTTGGGGATGTATTTAAAAATTTCAGTTCAAATGGATTTTGCCCACATTTCTCGGATCGTGACGTAATTTTCCTTGACTCGCTGATCCTTTGAGCTTACCCGACTGCTCTGAACTGAACACTTTCTACCAACACACTCCTTCATAACAATTAACACCGCATCCGAATTTTCTACAACATAATCTCCAGAGCTGGCGTACTCGATCTCCGGAAATAGTTGTTTGAAGTTTTTCATGGCTTTTGGGTCGTACGCAACGACTTTTGCACCTTCTTCAAGCAGCACTTTAATGATAGGTATTGCTCTACTCTCTCACATCATCGGTATCTGGCTTGAAAGCTAAACCAAGAATGCCAATCGTCTTACCTTTCAGATCCGGAACGTGGTTTCTTAACATCTCTAATAACTTCAGGGGTTGCTCCTCATTTACTTCTATCACTGCTTTAAGCAACTTTGGGTTCTCTCCAATTTCTTCAGCCTTCTTAATTAAAGCTTTAACGTCTTTCGGAAAGCAACTTCCTCCAAAGCCTATTCCAGCTCTGAAAAACGATGGATTAATGCGATGATCTAATCCAGCTCCCTTGAAAACTTCGTACACGTCAATCTCAAGTTTTTTACATATATTGCCTATTTCGTTAGCAAATGATATCTTTGTTGCCAAAAATGCATTTGAGGCGTATTTTATCATCTCAGCGGTTTTGATATCGGTAATTAGTTTTGGACACTTAAACGATTTATACAAAGCTTCTAGTAGTTCCTTTGTTTTCTCATTCTTTACTCCAATTACAATTCTATCCGGATTAAAGAAATCGTGAACAGCGTTTCCTTCTCTGAGAAACTCAGGATTCATTGCAAGCCCAAAATCCTTAAAAGCTTCTTTTCCAGATTCCTTTTCAATAGTCGGTTTCACGACTTCTTCTGTTGTTCCAGGTACAACCGTGCTTTTGACAGCTACAACATGGTCTTTTGCAGCATCTTTCACAAACTTCAGATTGACTGATCCGTCATCTTTTGAGGGCGTTCCAACACAGATGAACGAGATATCTGTTTCAGCTATGAACTCGTATTCATGCGTGGCCCTAAAGTTTCCAGCATTCCTTTCCATTAAATCTCCTAAACCTCTCTCAAATATTGGGGGTGTGGCAGAATTGATACTTTCTACTATTTTTTCGTCAAGGTCCACAAAAATAACTTCGTTGCCCAATTCAGCTAGCCCCATACCTGTTATCAGTCCAACGTAGCCTGAACCGATGATGGAGATTTTCATACAAAAATTGCTGAAATTATCAACTTTACATAGATTTTGTGCACATAATATCAGATTCTGATTGTTATGGGTTTGAGCATGATCCCGGGCGGGATAGGGGTGGCTGAAGCTTCGATGACCGGTTTGCTGCAGTATTTTGGCTTAGCAGCGGAGGTAGCTGTCGCATCTACCCTGATAATCAGGTTCGGAACGCTCTGGTTTGGTGTGTTTTTGGGGTGGGCGGTTTTTGCCTGCAGAACACGTTAGGTGGCATTGGAATGGGTCAACGGCAGGAGGTTGAAAGAAGCTACAAGAAACATCAAAAAACCTTTATAAAATCTCAGCCGAATCTAAAGTATGGGAAAGATCATCCAGATAGAGGTTCCGGATGAAATTAATGAGGAGAAGTTGAAGATCGCAATATCACAGGCAATATCAGGGGAAAAAATGACAGTAGAGGAGGTTAGAAGACTTCTTGGGATAACTTCAGAGGAACTAACAGAGGAGCTTGAAGAAGTAAATGTAGCAGAACTCAGAGAAAAGGAGAAGAAAAGGCTGATAGGTTGATAATCGATACAGATATAGTTATTGTAAGGGTGAAAATCAAAGAAGAAATAAGTGAAGATATAACTGCTGTAACATTGGTTGAATATCCAAAGATAATCTACTACAAAAAATTTTATGGTAAAATATTATTTCCAGACATTTCTGACTTCCTCTTAGCCCACAAGCTTCAGAACGAACTTATGAAAGTCGGAAAGCCTAAAGCCTTTGCCGATTTGGTAATAGCCTCGATCCGCATAAACAGGAAAGAGGAGCTTATCACGAAGGACAGGGATTTTCTGGACATAGCTGAAGTTTCAGACTTGAAGGTTAGGGTGGTTGAGTAGTAGGATGTTTGGTTCTGAAGGCAAAGTTGAGAGGCTTTGCCTGTTGGGGAGGATGAAGACATTAAGCTTACGATAAGGGATGCGGAGGGTGTTAAGGAAGTTAAGTGGGGCCTACCTCCACCATTCTTCGGAGAGCAACGTAAGGCCAAAACCGCGGGGGTTCCAGATCAACAACGTTGTTGTTGGGAATCTCAGCGATTAACTTTTTATCAGGTCAAATTCTACCAGACGACTTCCACAATTCCGGATTCTCTAATCTCTCTGTCCTTCGTTATTAGCTTGGCGTTTAACAATTTTGCTGTAGCTACAATAACCCTGTCGTGAATTTCCTTTATCTTTATTTCCGGTAAAAGCTTAAAAACCTGGAAGTTAAAAGATACTGGAACGAAATTACTACTAAGCTCCATTTTACTAATTAGCTCATTAAGATTTAGTTTGATTTTTCCAGTTTCTGCGAGATAAAGACACTCAGCCAGTACAATAGTCGGGACAAATATGATTGCTTCTCCTTTTTCAGCAGAGGTGAAAATCCTATCAATAGCTGGCGGCAATTTGTCTGCAAGATACCATATGAACGGATGAGCATCAGTCACGTAAAACACGCGTACCACCGAACACAGATTTTTTTGCGGATTCTATATACTTTTCTAACTCTTCATCTGAGACAAGAATATCACATATTCCCCTTAATGAAACAGGTTTCTTCTCTGCAAGTAAGTCTGATCTAAATGTTATTAACATCTTTATACTTTGAATTTCTTTTTCTATCTTTTCCAGTTTCTCCTCAACAACCATATATCACTTTCAAAATCCAAACTTTTTAAATTTATGCAGTTGACTGACAACTGATAACACATAAAATCGTAAACTATCTCCTCAACCTCGACAAAAAGAGGGCAGCATAATCAAATCCTTCTTCCCCCTCCAGGAAAGAATCGAATTCCTGAACCGGTTCAAAGAATCCAACGAGAAGCTGTGCAGGGAGTACTTCGGCACGGAAAATCAGTTTGTCCTATCCAAGGAAGAGATAGAGTTCTACAGAGAGTAGGACAAGATTCCGAGAGAAGTAATAGAAAAAGCCGTAGAGGAAATGTACAGAAAGGTTTTGGAGTTCATGAGGAAAAGCGGAATAATGGCTAAAGAAAAGATTTTCCCCAAGGTGAAAGTGAACTACTTAGCTAATAACCTCGACTTCTTCAGGATAGATGTTGTGAACGCAAACCTGTTAAACGGCAAACTCACGATCGGTGGGCTGGCTTTGCCTGCTAAAAGGGTGAGAGCATCAAACTGACCATTAGGGATGCCGAGGGTGTTAAGGAAGTGCAGTGGGGCTTGCCATCACCATTCTTCGGAGAGCAACGTAAGGCCAAAACCGCGGGGGTTCCAGATCAACAACGTTGTTGTTGGGGGATAAGCCGATTGAGGTGTACGTTAACGGCAGAAAAATGGCTGAGATTGTGATTGAAGGCAGAACTACAATAGAGAAAAAATATAAGTCTTTAAAACAGATTCTGAACATGGCTGAGTTAAAAATTAAAATTCCCGAAGACCTAAAAAGAAAAATGGAAAAATTTGAAGTAGATTGGTCGCCGGCAATAAGAAAGATGATTGAAAAGGAAATACAGAATTTAACAGAGATTGAAAAGATCGTGTCCAAGAGTAAGATGACCGAAGAGGATGCTTTGGAACTTGGCGAGAAAATCAGCAGGTCAATTGCGGAGAGGTTCAGGAAACATGTTGATGGTGGTTGACGCTAACGTTGTGTTTGCATCTCTCATAGCCAGAGGAGGGACTTTCAGGATTTTTGCTATTAACAGAATCTTGGGTAAATTCCGTTTTGTAGCTCCTGAGTACCTGTTCATAGAAATCCGCGAGCATTTTGATGAAATAATAGAGAAGACTAAACTATCTCGGGAAGAATTGAACGTTATCGTGAATTTCTTGGAAAGCCAGATCGATGTAATCCCGTTTGAGGAATTTGAAGATAAGTACGATGACGCTAAGAGCATCTCACCTGACGTAGACGATGTTCCCTATCTTGCCTTAGCTTTAAAATTGAACTGTCCGGTATGGTCTAACGATAAAAAGTTGAGAAGGCAAAACGTTGTTAAGGTATATACAACGCGAGAGGTAATACAGATGTTAAAGTAAAAATTTTAAGAGTGCTGAAAACTCATGAAACTCCTGAACTGCTTAAAGAATCCAACGAAAAGCTGTTCAGGGAGAGCATCAAACTTACGATAGGAGACGCCGAAGGTGCGAAAGAAGTGCAGCGGGGTTACCCGCCTTCACCTCACTTTGGAGTGCAACGCAAGGATAATCTAAAGCTAAGAATGCAAGATTTCAGGTTAACAATGTTATTGTGGGGATAGCCCGATTGAAATTTATCTTGGAAACAGGAAAATTGCTGAAATTGTAATTTGAAGGTATAGGCTCGAATACTGCACTTTAACCGTTGGGAAAATTAGCCACGACCAATGAATTAAGAACGGTTCAGAAAAGAGAACGTACAAGCTGGCTGAGAAAATTGTTACGTATTTGATTTTTTCATCCTCCTACTTGTTATCAATCAATTTCTCTTTCACAAAAGTTAAAAACTCCTTTACAGCTTCTTCTGGCTTTTCACTTATGTAACTCTCTACGACGTTTCCCTCACTGCCATTGTGAAAGTGCTTTGGAAAAGTCTCCACGTATTTCCATTTAGCGTGAGGTATATTGTCGTGCCTGAAGACTTTGCCATCGATATGCCTTCTTTCCCAGTGATACGCATAACGGCTCAGTCTTTCAGAAATCCATACATCAACGAAACTTACCATCAGTAATGAAAATTCTCAGCTTGTGCGTGATCTCTGTAAATTCAACAATATCTGGAAACTCTTTTTCCGCCACTTCAGCAAGCCTTCTAAGCCTTTCAATCACCGAGCTCCCTCAATGCGGTTTTTATTTTCTCAATCTGCGATTCTAAATAATCGAGCCTGAAGAAATCATCCAAAGTGTTTTCTTCATCAAGCTTTCCGGATTTGTATAATTCTTCAAACTCCTTCGCCGATTTTACACCATATTTTCTACATATTTCGAGTATTTCTGCATTGTACTCCTTCATTTTCTTTTTTAGATAGGTTCTCAAACTCTCCTTCTCAAGTGTTTTCATATCGATTCCAAGAATCCCGGAAACTTCGGAAAATATGCCCATTGAATTGGTATTGGTTTTTTGCTTAAAGATTTTTGTGGTTACAAAAGAGGGTGTAGTAAAAGGTTAGCCTTACTGCTACGAGGATGAGGACATCAGGCTGACCGTGAGGGATGCGGAAGATGTAAGGAAGTGCAGTGGAGGTTACCTTCGCCATTCTTCGGAGAGCAACGCAAAGCGAAGAATGCGAGGTTCCAGATCAACAACGTTTTAGAAAATTCAAGAACCATCAAAAACCTTTTCCAAATTCAGACTGCGACACCTTCTCAGGAAAAACCGAGAAATCAAATCTACTGCAGATCTTCAATCTCACCGTCCATCCATATTCGTTTTATCCACTTCACTTTATCAAAATCTGAATCTTCGGATACAATGTGTCTTATCCCAGCCCTTTTCATGCTTGCGGCATGTATTGCATCCGATGGCTTCAGGTTGTATTTAGCCATGATTTCTTTCATGAGCCCGTATTCTTCACCATCCAGCCGAATAATGTTTACAAGATTCATTATCCTATCCAGAAATTCAAATATTTCCTCAAGCTCTATTCCGTACTTCCTGTTCAAAATCCAGACAACTTCGTCAATCACAACGATGTTGGTTAGAAGATTGTGGTTTTCCAGCTTCTTTAAGAGGCTTACACAGTAATCGAAGGTCTCATCACTCTCAGAGTATTTTAGGTAAATTATATAGTTCGCATCTATGAAAACTTTCAAAACTCATCCTCCAAGCTGAATTTATAAACGTCCCTCGCAATTTTCTTTCTGTTCTCTTTGAGCCATCTCACAAGCTCGTCTACGTCAGACCTTTCAATCACAATTTTTCCATTTCTCTCATCGATAAGCAGGAGATTACCGGGCTCGATGCCAAGTCTCTCCCGTATAACTTTGGGTATCACAATCTGCCCCTTTGGCCCGACTCTAACTTTTAGGCTAACCATTGGTATAACTCTGTACAACAAGAAATATAACTCTTTCTACAGGCTACCTTTAGATATGTAGCCCATCCATAACCGGTTTCACATTGATTTCAGCATCATGGTCTGCTTGTGCCAATCTTCATTCCACACGACTAACTTGCTTCTACATGCAGAAATCAGAGAAAAACTTTTTTATCTGCCACCCAAGTTTGAATGTGCCAAAAGCTAAAGCGCTGATCGAGATAACAAAGCCAAAGCAAACTTTGTTATTAATGGTTACCTTTATTGTGTCCTATCTCGTGGGATCGGGCGTTATTGACTTCAGGTTTGCTGAGGCCTTTTTTTCAATGTACCTCGCAATTTCCGGAACCACGGCCATTAACATGTGGCTGGATAGGGATATAGACGCTCTCATGCTGAGAACAAAGAATAGGCCCTTACCGTCCGGCTCATTAAGCACAGTCGAGTGTGCAGTATATGGTTCCTTTCTTTTTGCTTTGGGTTTTGCAATAGGGCTGAAGGTCAGTCTGGAATTTGCGTTTATAGTGTTTATGGGGCTGTTTTTCGATATAGTTATCTACACCGTCCTGCTGAAAAGAAAGAGTCCGTATTCAATAGTACTTGGAGGTTTCGCTGGAGCGATGCCGGCACTTGGAGGATGGGTTGCTGTGCAGGGCTTCACCCTTCCGGGATTCATTATCGCTGCGATAGTACTGCTCTGGATTCCATCCCACATCTGGTACATTTCGATGCACTATGAGGATGATTACAGAACTGCCAATATACCGATGTACCCGCTTGTGGTCGGGATGGAGAAGGCATCGTGGGCCATAGTCGGTGCAACTGCTGTCATGCTCCTTTTAGCATCCAGCCTCTACATACTCTTACCATTGAGCATTTTTTATCTTCTGCTATCTGTCTCAGCGGTATCGTTTTTCCTTTATAAGGCAGTAAAATTTGCCCTCTCACCTGACAGATTCAAGGCAAAGAAGATGTACAAGCTGGCGAGCATGACGCTCGGTCTGGTTTACATCTCGCTACTTCTAGGCGTATTTTTATAAACACGGAGGTTCTTTTTCTTTTGATGTGGAGCATTCTCAAAGCACTGCGTGAAAATCCCGACATTCTTTACGAATCGCAGAAACGGAGGGGTCTGAGCACTGAAATAATAGATACTGCCATAAAACTTGACAGAATGTGGAGAGATAAGCTGAAGCAGGTTAATCAGCTCAGAAAGAAGAGAAATGAGCTGGCAAGAAAGGTTAAGGGGGCAAAAGGTGAGGAGAGAAACAGGATAATTGAGGAGGCAAAAAAAGTTAGCGATGAGGTAAAGAAGGCGGACGAGGAATTAAGGAGGATTGAAAGAGAGCTTGAAGAAGTTTTGCTTTCGATTCCAAACATAATTCATGAAACAGTTCCTGCCGGAAAGGACGATACGGAGAACGTTCCGGTAAAATACTGGGGTAGAGCAAAGGTGTACTTTGAGGACGTTGACAGCTTTGTTGAGATGACATCCGGGATGGCAGAGTATGAAGCCACAGACGTCAAACCGATTGGTCATGCGGATGCAGTGGAAATATTCGGCTGGGCGGATCTTGAAAGGGCTGCAAAGGTAGCTGGATCAAGGTTCTACTACCTTCTTAACGACCTTGTGTGGGTGGACTTTGCCCTCACCATGTATGCTCTGGATTACCTGAAAAAATCCGGGTTCACAATTGTAACCCCACCATACATGATGAGGAGAGAGGCGTACAGTGGTGTGACTGCCTTCAGCGATTTTGAGGAAGTCATATACAAGGTTGCGGACGAAGACCTCTATCTGATAGCTACAAGCGAGCACCCAATTGCTGCGATGCACATGAACGAGGTGATTCCGGAGGATGAACTGCCTTTAATCTATGCAGGGGTTTCGCCGTGCTTCAGAAAAGAGGCCGGGGCGCATGGAAAGGATACAAAGGGGATTTTCAGGGTTCATCAGTTCAACAAGGTGGAGCAGTTCGTCTTTTGTCATCCTGAGGAAAGCTGGGAATGGCACGAGAAGCTGCTCGAGAATGTTGAAAGGCTCTGGCAGGGACTGGGAATTCCTTACAGGATCGTTAACATTTGTACCGGAGACCTGGGAATTGTGGCGGCAAAGAAATATGATCTGGAGGCATGGATGCCAGCGCAGGGGAAATACAGAGAGATGGTTTCGTGCAGCAACTGTACTGACTGGCAGAGCTACAGACTGAATGTGAGATTTGCTGAGGAAAAGGGGAAACCAAGTAAGGGATTCGTCCACACACTTAATTCCACGGCCATAGCCACAACCAGAACTATCACGGCCATAATCGAGAACTTCCAGCTTGAAGATGGCAGGGTTGAGATTCCGAAAGTGCTGAGAAGATATCTTGAGCCCATCGAGACTGCCCCGAAAAAGTACATTCTGCCAAAGTCACAGCTTTAAAAATTTTTCAAACGGTGTAAGGATTTCGCACTCTCCTCTTTTCACGACTATCGTGTCCTCCACTCTAACACCCCCAATGTTGCGGTAGTACAATCCCGGTTCGACCGTTACAACCATTCCCTTTTTCAGCGTAACGCTCACATCACCTATTCTCGGCTCTTCGTGAACTTCAAGTCCAATTCCGTGACCTGTAGTGTGAATGAACCCCTCACCACCGCCAGTTTTATATCCGTAGCTGTTAAGCACATCTTTCACCCTCTCGTGAACATCCTTTGCGTCAACACCATCCCTTATCATCCTTATTGCCTCCTCCTGGGCAATGACGACGGCTGAATACATGTCCTCAAGCTCTTTGTTTTCCCTGACGAAAATGGTTCTGGTGAAATCTGAGTAGTAGAGGTGTTCCATGCTTCTGGGGAAAACGTCAATAACGACATGGTCTTCAATCCTACCGCCACCGGTGTCGTGGGGATCTGCTGACCTTTTTCCGGATGAACAGATCGTGTTCTCCGCCAGGTATCCTGTGGAAAACAGCTTGATCTCAACAGTCCTTCTCAGATCATCACATGTTTCGAAGTTGAAGTTTTCAACCACCTGTCTGAATACATTCAAAATGGCCCTGCTCACGTCTCGAATTTTCTCAATCTCCGAGGAGCTTTTAACCTTTCTGAGCCTGGTGAAGGGGTTTCGTATTACCTCGACTTCAAAGTGCTTCATCATTTCAAACGATATGAAGGTAGGCGTTTCTTCGGGAATCAGGAGCTTTCTGCACCTTCCCTCTTTCAGCACATTGACGACCACTTCCAGATAGGCCTTTCTAGGATCGCCAAACTCCTTAACCCTCTCAGCGTATCCTAAGTCTCCCAGAGATACGATTTCCTTTACCCTGCTCTCTCTTTCAGCTCGTCTTTTCTCCATTTCCGGGACTATGAGGATATCGGAACCATCTATACCGGCTATGTACGTTAGCGCATCATAGGTTTTGAATTTTGTTGCATAGTAGAAATTGGCATTGCTGCTTGATCCGTACATGATCAGGAAGTCTGCTCCCCGATCTTTCAGAACTTCTGCAATCATCTGCTCTTCTTAATCTGGGCAAACTAATAACGTTTTCCAAGGGTGTCGATCGTTCTTGATAATGTAGTATGAATGTGATATTTCAGTATTTCTGTATCTTTGCGAAATATAATAAAAAATTTGTAACCCGTACCCCAACAATTCATCGTTTAAATCCAAAATGTTCATAAACTCATTGCTAGCTCGATGATTAAACTGAGGTGATGCAAATGGTGGATGAAGCATACAACTACCAGCTCTTAATAAAGCACATTTTTGAGAGCGGTGTGAATTACGCCCCGAAGCAGGAAGTTGTTTACAGGGATCTGAAAAGATACACCTTCAGAGACATATACGAAAGGGTGCACA